>JADYXV010000073.1 GCA_020853995.1 Novosphingobium sp. | reverse complement strand
TGGAAGAAAACGTCCACGATCCGGTGCTCCGCGAAAAGCTGCGTCCAAACTATCACGCTGCTTGCAAGCGGTTGATTTACAGCTGGGAATATTACGAATGCGTACAACGCCCCGGCGTGTTTGTGGAAACCGGAGGGATTGAGCAGATTGAACCTGCCGGTGTCCGCATGAAAGACGGCACGCTGCATGAACTTGATACGCTAATCCTTGCCACCGGGTTTGATGCCAGCCGGTTCATCCGGCCTGCCGTCGTTTCAGGGCGTGATGGCCGCTTGCTGGATGACTTCTGGGAAGAGCGGCCACGCGCCTATTACGCGATCACCATGCCAGGTTTTCCCAATCTGTTCATGCTGAACGGTCCGGGCGCGCCGGTTGGCAATTTCCCGCTGATCGACATTGCCGAGCGCCAGTGGGACTATATCGAACAGGTCATTGCGCCCTTGCGCAATGGCGAAGGCCGCACCGTGGAGCCGACGGCGGACGCTTTTGACGCATATGAGGAGCGCCGGATTGCGGCGGCGCGCAAAACCATTTTCGGATCTGGCTGCACCAGTTGGTATCTGGACAAGACCGGCATTCCTGCAACCTGGCCATGGGGATACCACGATTTTGCAAAAGCCATGGAGAGTCCGGTGGCATCAGAATTCGTGGTGTCCGCCTAGGGTGAGGCCTGCTTGAGCGGGGCTTGCCCCGCTCAAGCACCAGCTAGGGCGGTTTTATCGTCTTCAAGACGGCGTACAGCGCGCAGGGCTGCCCATACGCCGATGTAACCGGTGGGGATTGCGACGCTCAACCCGATGCGTAGGCCGTCAGGGCCGGTGCCTGCGATCCAGTCGCTCAACTGGCCAGCCAATACCGGACCAAGAACGACGGCGAACATGTTGGATATGAGCAGAACCAGTGCCGTTCCCGTGGCGCGGTGGGCATTGGGCAACAGATATTGTAGCCCCGCCAATACCCCGACAGACCAGCCTCCGCCAAGCAACCCTGCCGGGATGGCGAACATCCGGGCCAGCATGAGGCTGTTCGTCCACGTGACGGCAAGGATCATCGTGGTGGCCCCGCCGAGTGCAATGGCTGTGAGGCGCAATTGCATGGTCGGGTCGTCCTTGCCCAGTTTGTCAGCAAGAAACCCGAAGCCCAGCACGCCGAGCAAGCCGGGCAAACCAAATGACAGCGCAAATGTGGTGCCCGCCGCTTGGGTGGACATGCCGTAAGCGCGTTCGAACAACGCAGGCCCCCACATGCCGAATGTCACGCCGGATAGGGAGCCCAGTGCCATTATTGTCGCCAGCAAGCGCACCGATGGCGTATTGATGAGGAGGCGTATGGTTGCGGCCAACGGCAATACCGGTGCCGCATGGGCCACTGCATTGCGTTCCGGTTCACGGATGATGATGAAGCTGGCCAGCGCCAGAACTATGCCGACAACGCCCAGCGCATGAAACGCGCTTTGCCACGTTGTTGCAGCGGCAATCGCCGGTCCACCGGCAAGACCGGTCATCTGACCGACATAGATAGCCGTTCCCATAAGGGCGAAGGCGCGGCCACGTTCATGGATCGGAAAATAGGCAGCAATCAGGGCAGCTGCCGGGGCCTGGAAGGCTGCTTCGCCAATGCCCACACCAACCCGTGCAAGGGTGAGCATTGTCGCTGTGCTTGCCATGCCGGACATCAGCGTGAAGAAACTCCATACTGCGCAGCCGCCTGCAATAATCGCAATTCGGGAATGACGATCGGCTGCCCGCGCGATGGGCAGGGTGAAGACGGTATAAAGTAGGGCAAAGGCAGGCCCCATGAGCGCACCCATCATGGCATCGCCGATGCCGAAATGGGATTTGATCGGCTGGGCAAGCCCGGCGATCAGGAAGCGATCCGCGTAATTGAGAATGGCGACCAGCACCAGCAACGCCAGCGCAATCCACCGGTTGGTCAGCGGTTTGCCCGATGCCGTCATCGTAGCCATCGGAGTGAGTGGTGCAGGGGCTGCCATCCGATCAATCCCGCATCTGTCCGCCGCCGTTGACGTGCCAGACCTGTCCGTTGACCCATGCGCCATCATCCGATGCAAGGAAGGTTACGGCGGCGGCAATGTCTTCGGGCAAGCCGAGACGCACATGTGGCACGGCCTTCAGACCGCGTTCGACATATTCGTCGGTGAGGTGCTGCTTGACGGCTTCGGTCAGGACAAGGCCGGGGCAAATGACGTTTGCACGGATGCCCTGCTTGCCGTGCCGTGCGGCAACGTGGCGGGCCAGAGCGTGAATGGCGTTCTTGGTCATCGGGTAGGCCACTTGCCATGCGGCGCCGCCCGATGCTGCGCCCGATGATGTGTATATCATTGCGCCGCCACCACGTTCGATCATTTTTGGCAGAGCGGCTTGTGATGCCAGAAAGTGGCTCTTGGTGTTAATTGCAAAGCTGTTGTCCAGCACGTCAATCGGGCAATCTAGGATTTCGTTATCGCCACCGGTCCCGCCGGCAAGGTTCGAATGGTAAAAATCCAACCCGCCGTAAGTTTCAACAGCACAGGCGACAATGGCAGCCTGGGAATCCGCATTCGTGCCATCCAAAGCGATGCCTTTGGCTGTGCCACCTGCGCTACGGATGCTCTCGGCAACTTCGATGGCCCAATCCCCCATCAAGTCGCCAATGATCACATGCGCACCTTCTTCGGCAAGGCGGCGCGCGGTGGCTGCACCAATGCCGCGCCCGCCGCCTGCGACAATACCGACTTTGCCGTTTAGGCCTCTCATCCCGAATCTCCCGCATTATATGGAATTTGCGAAGTCTTTGTTCGCTAAAAATGTGCAAACATAGCTATCATCTCGAATATGGCAGCGCAATACAGTTAAGTGTGGCGGATAAATTTCCGCATAGTGGGTTGCGGTGATTCGCGTCCACGGACGCTACATGGGCTTGGTTCCAGCCATCTGACGCTCACAATTTGCGCTTAAAATTGCACGATTTGCTTTGTCTCTGGCGGCATTGGCTTTCCTATTTCAACGTTTGCGTATTCTGGCTTGCACAAATCTACGCATTAGCTATGTTGACCTATAACAAGTTGTAGGGGAGTGGAAATGAAGGCTGTGTTTTGCGCGCGTGTGGCGATGAAATTGCTGGTGGGCGTTAGCGCTTTGTCGTTGGGTGGTGTCGCTTTCGCTGCTGATGAGGCAGGCCAGGAGGCGACGAATGATCAAGGTCAGCTTGAGCAGATCGTCGTAACCGCGCAGAAAGTGTCGCAGAACCTTCAGGATGTGCCCCTTGCAGTTAGCGCAATCAGCGCGGAAAAGGTTGGCCAGCTCGGGATACGTGATGCCAAGGACCTGACCGGCCTGGCGCCGAACGTAACCATCGTTCAGGGCACGACCAACGCCAATGCGGCGGTCATCTCCATTCGTGGTATTCCAACGCCGGCAACCGAAACCTTCGGCCTTGATACCGCCAATGGCCTTTATATTGACGGCGTGTTCATCGCCCGTTCGGGTGGCAGTGCGCTTGACGTGACTGATATCGAGCGGATCGAAGTTTTGCGTGGTCCTCAAGGGACGCTGTTTGGCCGCAACACGACTGGCGGTGGTATTGCCTTCATCTCGCGTGCGCCATCCAAGGAGTTTCGTCTGGCAGCTGAAGGCGGTTACGGCAATTTCAAAGCCTTCAATGGCCGCATCACGCTCGATCCGGGCGAAATTGCGGGAATTTCAACCAGCTTTACCTACAGCCATCGCCAGCGCAACGGCACCGTCGACAATCTGAACGAGCCTGATGATTCACGCGATCCCGGTGCAATCAACACGGATTCATTCCGCGTTGCCGCCAAGGCTGAACTGGGTGGCACCGGTTCGATCCAGTACATTTTCGACTGGAGCCGCACCGATTCATCGCCGATCAACTTCCAGTTGACCAACACCGCCAGCGGTGCAGCCAATCCGCCTGTAACAGTTGGCGGTGTGCCGGTGCGGGTGACGCAGCAGGCCCCCGTCGCGCCGTTCCTTGCCGGTGTAAACTTCCTTGACCCGCGTTGCGCGGCACTGGCCGCCCCGACGCGGGTTTGGCGCCAGCAGGTCTGCAACGACATCAACAGCCGTTCGACCGATAAATCGTGGGGCCACAATGTGCAGGTCCAGAACGATTTTGGTGCATTCCATCTGAAATCAACGACTGGTTATCGCCAGTGGAACAACGATAGCGTCACCGATCTTGATGGCATTGGCGCATTTACGGCGCGTGCATTCAGCAACGCCACGTTGTTCAATGGTATGCCTGCCAGCCTCCTCCAGTTCATTCCAAGCATTCCAGAGGCATTCCGGCCGTTTATCGCGGCATCACCGGTGCCCAATATCCAGCAGAACCTGTTCGACACCAACAACAGGCGTCGTCACAAACAGTTCAGCCAGGAAGTCGAAATCGGCAATGAAAGCGACATGCTCGACTGGGTTGTGGGCGGCTTTTACTTCTGGGAAAAGGGTTCGGAAAACAACCCGCAAAACAGCGGCTTCGTGCTTGATACGAATAGCATCTTCACCGCCAACTTCGGTCCATTGGGGCCGGGCTTTGTAGCTGCGAATCCGGC
>JADYXV010000072.1 GCA_020853995.1 Novosphingobium sp. | reverse complement strand
GCGTCATGCGCATGGGCACCAGCCCAGGATCCATGCCGATCTGATGCGCACGCACTTGCCAGCCCACCTCGCCAGCACCGACCAGAAGGATAAAGTCCAGCAGCCCCAGCAACAGGACCGAATGCGGGATATAATGTTTGAACAAACGGATCATTGCACCGGCGCTCGATACCCCTCGCAGACCCGAATTGGGTCAAACCTTGCCCCGCTCTAAGGGCAAAGGGTAAAGCGTCGGTTACTCTGACAATCATCACCAGAAGAAGATTTCAGGTAATATTATTTAATTACAATAATTTGATCGATATTCATAAAAACCAATGTCGGTTGTTTTTACATCCGGTGCAAACAAATCCCGCTGGCAGACTGCCATGAACCCTGCCATGTATCACGCATGCGGCAGAAAGAATTGCGCACCGCACTTGTCTGCTACGGCGGCATCAGTCTTGCGGTGTACATGCACGGCGTAACCAAGGAGCTATGGCACGCCACGCGCGCAAGCCGTGCGTTTCATTGCCCGCAAACAAACACCGCAAGCGGCGTTGAGGCGGTCTATCTGCGTCTGCTCAAGGAAATAGCCGAAACCCGTGAACTGCGTCTGCGGCTATTGCCCGACATCATATCAGGGGCAAGCGCAGGCGGGATCAACGGCGTGTTCCTTGCCCAGGCCATTGCCACCGGCCAAAGCCTTGAACCGCTCACCGCAATGTGGCTTGAACGCGCAGACATTGACGTGTTGCTTGATCCGGACGCCAAGCCTTGGGGCCGCTTTGCCAAGTTCTGGGCACAACCGCTAGTGTGGTTCGTGCTCAAGCGTCCCGGCAATGTCGTCAGCAGCACAGTCGCCCCGCACACCCGTTCAGAAGTGCGCCGCAAGGTTTCGCGCCTTATCCGTGCACGCTGGTTTGCCCCGCCATTCAGCGGCATCGGCTTTTCGCGGATGATCGCCGATGCGCTCGATGCCATGGCCGCCGCCCCGAAAAGTGACCCGCTCTTGCCCGATGGCCACCCGATTGACCTGCTGGTAACCGCAACCGACTTTAACGGGCACCTCGAAGAGATCCGGCTGAACAGTCCGCCCACGGTGGTTGAGAGCGAGCATCGCCTATCCATCGCATTCCGCCATACCGCAGACCGCAAACAACCCCACGGATTGGCCCCCTCCCCTGAACTGGTGCTGGCAGCACGATCAACCGCAAGCTTTCCGGGCGCATTTCCTCCCCTCTTGGTCGAAGAGATCGACCAGCTTGTGCAAGAACGCAGGCAACCCTGGCCCGGACGTGACCGGTTTCTGGAGCGGATCATGCCCAGCCATTGGAAACGCGGGAACATTGATGGCGTTGCGCTCATCGATGGGGCTGTTCTGGTAAACCGTCCATTTGCCCAGGCAATCAGCGTGCTGCGTGACCGCCCGGCCCGGCGCGAAGTTGACCGCCGCTTCGTTTATATCGATCCCAGCCCCGATCACATGCGCATCACCCCGAAGGGCGGGCGGACTATCGGATTCTTTTCGGCCATCTTCGGGTCGCTTTCATCCATCCCGCGCGAACAGCCCATTCGCGATAATCTGGAAGCGCTGGAACGCCAATCGCGCCAACGTGCAAGACTGCGGCTGATCGTGGAAGCGCTGCGGCCTGAAATCGAAGAAACCGTAGAACATCTATTCGGGCGCACTTTATTCTTTGACCGGCCTTCAGCCCGCCGCCTGACGGCATGGCGCAATAAAGCCCAGCAAGCTGCTGCGGAACGTGCCGGCTTTGCTTTTCACAGCTATGCCCAAACCAAGCTTGCCGGGATCGTCACCAGCCTTGCCGAATTGATCCACGACGCTGCCCCGCAAACCGCGCCTGCGGGAAAGATCGAGACTGTCCTCTGGGCGCACCTGGGGCAAGGTGGCCTGGATCATCTTTCAGCGCTGCGTGGAGGTGCAACCGAACAAGCCATCATATTCTTTCGGACGCATGATATTGCCTTTCGCATCCGCCGCCTGAAGTTGCTTGCCCGCCGCCTTACCCATGAATGGGAGGGTAGCGACGATATAAGCCCCGCATCGCGCGAGATCGCACGTGACGCCGTTTATCGTGCCCAGGCATTATACCAAGGCCGTGAGACTGCCGAAGGGCTGGGAGCCGGGTTTGCGCAAACCGCAGCAGTGGCGATGGTTGATCCCGGTGCAGTCTTGGCGGCCATTGCCGCGCGCCGTGATCTGATTGGGCTGGATTTGCAAGTCGATACGATCCTCGTCGCAGCGCTCGACAGCATGGACAAGCCACTACGCCGCCGCTTCCTGCACGCCTACCTCGGCTTCCCGTTCTATGACATCGCGACCCTGCCTTTGCTGCAAGGCGAAGGCATGAACGAATTTGATCCGGTAAAAGTTGACCGTATCTCCCCCGACGATGCAACTTCAATCCGCAAGGGCGGAACCAATGCCTGTTTGCGAGGCGTCGAATTCTTCAATTTCGGAGCGTTTTTCAGCCGCGCCTATCGTGAGAATGATTACCTGTGGGGCCGTCTTCACGGTGCAGAGCGCATGATCGATCTGATCACATCCACCGTCGAGGTACCATTGCCCGATCCGGTGGTCCGCACATTCAAGCGCGATGCGTTCCTCGCCATCCTTGATGAGGAACAGGGCCGTCTTGTGGCAGAACCCGGCCTGATTGACGGGCTGCGCGCCGAGGTTCTTGCCGCGTTTGCCTGATTTTCGCGCAGAGACCGCAAAGTGTGAAATGAAGGAAAACTTTCGCGGCACACCGCTACGAAAGGTTCCGACTGCGGCGCCAGGAACGTACAGTGGTGCCCGAACCTTCTTTCAAACCCGCACTCTCTGCGCAAAAAACCTTATTCGGTCAGGTCCGTCCAGACATCCTTGATCCGGTCAAAAAAGCCCTTGGATTGCGGGCATTCGTCCCCGGTCTCAGTTGCCTGGAATTCGCGCAGAATTTCCTTCTGCCGCGCCGTCAGCTTGCTGGGCGTTTCAACCTGAATCTCGACCACCAGGTCACCCACGCCGCGCCCTTGCAGAACCGGCATGCCAGCGCCTCGCTTGCGCAATTGCTTGCCTGATTGAATGCCTGCCGGAATTTCAATCGTATGGACCCTGCCGTCCATGCCCGGAATCTCTACCTCACCGCCCAAGGCGGCCGTGGTGAAGCTGATCGGGCAGCGCGTCAGCAGCGTCGTACCTTCGCGCTCGAACATGCTGTGACGCTGCACGTGCAGGAAAATGTACAAGTCACCTGCAGGCGCACCAAACGGCCCTGCCTCACCCTTGCCGGCGAGGCGGATGCGCGTGCCATTATCCACCCCTGCCGGAATGTTGACCGCAAGCTTCTGCTCGGCATCAACCCGACCTTCGCCCCGGCAATGCTTACAAGGTGATTCAATAATCTCGCCCCGGCCGTGACAGGTCGGGCATGGCCGTTCGACCATGAAGAAGCCCTGTTGGGCACGAACCTTGCCATGGCCCTTGCACAAGTTGCAGCGCCGCGCCGATGTGCCGGGCGTTGCGCCTGTACCACCACAAGGATCGCATGCTTGTGATACCTCGACCGCTATTTCGGCGTCTTTGCCGTGGAAGGCGTCTTCAAGCGTGATTTCCATGTCGTAGCGCAAATCGGCGCCCCGACGTGCCTGTTGGCGACCACCGCCACCACCGAAGCCGCCGCCAAAAATCGTTTCAAAAATATCGCCGATGTCGCCAAAATCACCGCCGCCAAATCCGCCACCACCGCCGGGATTGCCTCCGCCGCCCTGCTGGAACGCCGCATGGCCATAACGATCATAAGCCGCCCGTTTTTGCGGATCGGACAGACAGGCATAAGCCTCGTTGATCTGCTTGAATTTCGCTTCGGATTCAGCGCAGCCCGGATTTTTATCCGGATGATGGACCATTGCCAGCTTGCGATAGGCCGATTTCAGGACCTTATCGTCGGCGGTGCGCTCTACTTGAAGAAGTTCGTAAAAGTCGATTTCGGTCGACATTGCGTTTCCCTGACAAATAAAGACCCGCCGCTAGCGCGCCTGCGCAAGCGACGGGTCTGGTTCATCGCAACATCACTTGGTGTCGTCGACTTCCGAAAACTCGGCGTCGACCACATCGTCATCAGCCTTGGCACCGGCATCAGCGGCCGGAGAAGCACCAGTTGCCTGCTCCTTCTCATAGATCGCCTGGCCCATCTTCATGGCCTTGTCGGTCAATTCCTGCGTCTTGGCAGTCATTGCTTCCACGTTACCGCTTTCGACAGCGGTCTTGGCTTCGGCGATGGCTGCTTCGATTTCGGCCTTCAGCGCGCCGTCGATCTTGTCACCGTTTTCTTCCAGTTGACGCTCGGTCGCGTGGATCAGGCTTTCGGCGTTGTTCTTCGCTTCTGCCTCGGCGCGGCGCTTCTTTTCCTCATCGGCAAACTTCTCCGCATCGCGGACCATCTGGTCGATGTCCGACTCCGAAAGTCCGCCCGAGGCCTGGATGCGGATCTGCTGGTCCTGTCCCGTGCCTTTGTCCTTGGCAGATACGTTCACGATGCCGTTGGCGTCGATGTCGAACGTGACCTCGATCTGCGGCACACCACGGCGCGCAGGCGGAATGCCGACCAAGTCGAACTGGCCAAGCATCTTGTTGTCCTGGGCCATTTCGCGCTCGCCCTGGAACACCCGGATCGTCACGGCCTGCTGATTGTCTTCAGCCGTGGAATAGACCTGGCTCTTCTTGGTCGGGATCGTCGTGTTGCGATCGATCATGCGCGTCATGATGCCGCCCAGTGTTTCGATGCCCAGCGAAAGCGGCGTAACGTCAAGCAGTAGCACGTCCTTGACGTCGCCCTGAAGCACGCCTGCCTGAATGGCAGCGCCCATCGCCACAACTTCGTCTGGGTTCACACCGGTGTGTGGTTCCTTGCCGAAGAAGTCTTTCACCACTTCGCGCACCTTGGGCATGCGGGTCATACCGCCTACCAGCACGACTTCGTCGATATCCTTCGAAGATACGCCAGCATCGGCCAGCGCTTTCTTGCAAGGCTCAAGCGTGCGCTGGATCAGGCCGGCAACCAGCTTTTCAAGGTCGGCGCGCGTGATCGTTTCCACCAGATGCAGCGGGGTGGTTGCGCCACCTTCCATGCGAGCGGTGATGAACGGCAGGTTGATTTCGGTGGTCTGTGCCGAAGACAGTTCGATCTTCGCCTTTTCAGCCGCTTCCTTCAGGCGTTGCAGGGCAAGCTTGTCGCCGCGCAAGTCCATGTTTTCCTTGGCCTTGAACCGGTCAGCCAGATATTCGACGACAACCGTGTCAAAATCTTCACCGCCAAGGAACGTGTCGCCGTTGGTCGATTTCACTTCGAACACGCCGTCGCCGATTTCCAGCACGGAGATATCGAACGTACCGCCACCAAGGTCATAAACCGCGATGGTCTTGCCGTCCTGCTTATCAAGGCCATAGGCCAGCGCAGCCGCGGTTGGCTCGTTGATGATGCGCAGCACTTCAAGACCGGCAATCTGTCCGGCATCCTTGGTCGCCTGACGTTGTGCGTCGTTGAAGTATGCTGGCACGGTGATCACAGCTTGCGTGACGGTCTCGCCAAGATAAGCCTCGGCGGTTTCCTTCAT
>JADYXV010000071.1 GCA_020853995.1 Novosphingobium sp. | reverse complement strand
GTGGCGCCGGAAGCATTCCGAATGGCGATAATGCGGTCGCAAGCGGAAATTCAAAGTACGGCACCGCCCAACGGTCGAACCTGTTGCAGCCTGGCCTGGAATCGGCGCATGAATCATCGCTTGCGCCTTCATGAACCGACATGAACCCGCCTTCGGCCGCTTTCGCGGCACTCGCAAGGTGTGCCTTGTAATACAAGGCCCCCTTGGCAAGGGAGGCCCGCTGCGCGCCTCCCGTTGCATCCCTTCCGGCTGTGGCTGTTGAACAATTCTGAGCGACGCGGGTTTGCTCGCCGCTTGCGAAACCTTGAACTCCCGGAGCGCCGCTGCGCCACGCAGCCCAGCCGGCAATGTCGCGTGCTATATTCCAGAAAAATATCGTTCAGATTGGAATAGCTTCCGGTCAAGATCGGTAAGTATCATCAGCGTGAACTTCGAGGATTCGGGTGTCCAATTGGGCAGCCTTTGGTGAAGGGAAGTGCCAGGTTGCCGATCGTTGGACAAGCCAGCTTACAGTCGGGAAGCCTGTCCCTTCAGCCGGCCCAGCGGTCATTTTCCCTGCCTCATGACCGCTGGGCCGGTTAGCAATGACGGGAGAGAGCATGGCCGAATGCGTCTGAATCAGCCGATGAAGGTGCAACCCACAGAACTTCACCAACTGAATACGACCCACTTCTTCACGACATAGGCGGGCTAAGAAAGGGCGCTGGCGGTTGCCGATGTGAAGGCGATATGAGGAAAAACTTCGACGTCACACCTCATTTGGAAGATCTCTGGCGCTACGGCCGTGTGCTCACGCGCAATGATTCTGACGCCGATGACCTGGTGCAGGAAGCGCTCGCCCGTGCGCTTTCCCTCGCCGACACCTTCGATGTGTCTCGGCCGCTGCTGCCGTGGCTGATCCGCATTGTCCGGAACACATTCTTGACTGGCATGACCCGCGCGAAAGCCGACAAGCGACGCCTGGCATCTCTGGCCGAAATATTCGATGCGACCCTGCTGCCCTCGCAAGAACATTGCGCCGAACTCAACAACGTGAGGAAAGCGGCTGCCGGATTGCCGATCGAGCAGGCCGAGGTGCTCCATTTGGTTGGCGTATTAGGCTTCACCTATTCGGAGGCGGCCGAATTGCTGGGGGTTCCGACAGGAACCGTCATGTCCCGCCTGAGCCGTGCACGGGCTGCCCTGAAGCACAACATGGAAAATATGAGCGACAGCACACCTGCTCAATTAAAGGTAGTGGGAGGCCGTGATGTGGCCCGGTAAGCGCATTTCGGAAGAGGAGATCAACCGTTTTCTCGATGGCGAATTGTCTGCGCCCCAAAGATATGACTTGCAGGCACGCCTTGCCCAGGAGCCGGAACTGGCAGCGGAGGTTTTTGCTCATGCGCACCGTATGGAGGCTCTGCGCGGCGCCCAGCCTCAACGGTTATTTCCACCCCAGAGGAGTCTCGAGAAAGCAAGGCAGCTGGAAGGCGCCCTTCGCCGAAGGAGGATGTTTGCCGCGCTAAGATTGCAAGCGGCAGCGGTCGCACTGGTTGTCCTCGGATGGTCAGCCAACTCCTTGACCACATCACTTGGCCAGGAAGGACAAACCGCGGACAAGAACTTCATTCTCGCCGCGCGTGATGCCCTGCGGGTGGCGCAACTGAATGCCGGCCCGGACAAGGGCGATGAGCCCAAGCAGCACAAGATCGAACGTCTGGTTGGCGCGGTCAACGTAAGCATGCCGGTCCTTCCGTCGTCATGGGTGGTGAAGGACGTTCAGGTACAGCCCTGGAACGGGAAGCAGAGTCTGATCGTGACGGCGGATACGCCGAGCGTGGGCCGGATCACGTTGGTGGCGGCTCCGATGAAAGGCGAAGTTGCCGTTCCTCCGACCGCGGCCAATGACGGGCGGGTACCGACCGTTTACTGGCAGACGGGAGGCACCGCCTATGCGTTGATGGGGCACGCGAACCCGGATCGGCTTGAGAAGGAAGCAAAGCGAATCGAGGTCGTCATGCGCCGGAGCGTTGCGCCCAAGACCAGAGGCTGACCGGGATCGGATGAGCGCCAACAAATGACGGTTCCATATCCGCACATAGGAAGGAGGTCCGCTGCGCCAGCGGACAGATACCGCGCCATGGGGCTTGCGACATATGAAACGGGAAGTGCTGTCCGCAATGGCAGCACCTCCTTACGGCCCGGCACGTGGCGGGGTGTGCCGGGCCGATCGCCGGTGACGCGGGGTGTGTGAGCACGACGCGCCACCGTGCAGGAAGCACCAGGGGAGACGATGAATGCCAGACTGACCGGACGCCGGATCTTTGTCGTGGAGGACGAATGGCTAATCGCCGCCGACCTTACGGAACATCTGGAACGGTCGGGCGCGATCATCGTCGGGCCGGCGTCGAGCGTGCGCGAAGCATTGAAAACACTAAGCACGCTCGACCGGCTTCCTGATGTCGCTTCCCTGGACCTCAAGCTTTCCGACGGCACGTCTGTCCAGATCGCGGAGGAACTGGGCCGGCTGGGGGTGCCTTTCATCTTCGTTACTGGCTCACCGGAACTGATCCCCGAATGTTTCCGGATGTGCCTTGCCTGTCCAAAGCCGATCCTGGCAAGGGCGTGGCTCAATGCTCTGGCCGAGGTGATAGACGGGTGATAGATAGTTGAATCCATATCATGGCGGCGATTGGATCGTTATCGTCGGGCTTCCGGCCAGCACCATGTGATGGTTCTTGAGCTACCAGCCAACGCATCGGTCGCCATCCGGGGTACCGGAGCGGAGTTGTCACTTCGTGCCGCTGCAAAAATACGCAAGGTTATTTCCGTGACTTTTAACGAACGGCGCCAGACAGACATCGACATGACCAGCGGGTTCGACAATTATTGGGAACCAGACAATCATGGGGAACCGAATACAGACCGCATGCCTGCATGCGATGACAGAGGCGCACGTATCTTCCGGATCATTTTTGCGGTGGTACTTTGGGTCTTGGCGATATCAATCG
>JADYXV010000070.1 GCA_020853995.1 Novosphingobium sp. | reverse complement strand
GGGGCCGCGCGCCTTATGATGCGGTGCTGACGCACGGCTTCACCATGGACCAGAAGGGCATGAAAATGTCCAAGTCCCTGGGCAACACGATCAGCCCGATTGATCTGATGCGCGATTACGGCGCGGATATCCTGCGGCTCTGGGCGCTCTCGGTCGATTTCACCGAAGACCACCGCATCGGCAAGGAAATCCTCCAGGGCGTGGCGGACCAGTACCGCAAGCTGCGCAATACCTATCGTTACCTGCTCGGCGCGCTTGAGGGCTTTTCGGAAGACGAGCGCGTGTCCGTGGCGCAAATGCCCGAGCTTGAGCGCTATATGCTGGGCTTGCTGAAGCGGCTGGATGGCACGCTGCGGCAGGCGGTCGATGACTTCGATTTCAACACTTATGTCCGCGCGCTGACCGAGTTCTGCAACGAAGACCTCTCGGCCTTCTTCTTCGATATCCGCAAAGACAGCCTCTATTGCGATGCGCCGACGGATATGAAGCGCCGCGCCTATCGCACCGTGCTCGATACGCTGTTCCACGCCCTCGTCCGCTATGGTGCGCCGGTGCTGGTGTTCACCTCGGAAGAAGTGTGGGCTTCGCGCTATCCGGAGGCTGAAAGCGTGCATCTGCTCGAATGGCCCAAAGTGCCCTCGGCAGGGCGCGATGGCGATGATGGCGAATTGTGGCTGTTCGAAGATGGCGAACCGCTGATCCGTTGGTCATCACTGCGCGAGATGCGCCGCGAAGTGAGCGAAGCGATCGAACCGCTGCGCCGCGAAAAGGTCGTCGGCTCCAGCCTCGAAGCCAAAGTTTCCGGCCCATTCTCCGATGCGGTTGATGTTTTGGCCGAACTGTTCATCACCGGTCCAGTAACGTACAGCGATACGCTCCAGGTGACGAGAACCACTGATCATAAGTGCGGCCGCTGCTGGCGCTCGCTGCCCGAAGTGTCGGAAGACGGCGCGCTGTGCGGGCGGTGCGAGGACGTCGTGGCGCAAATCGATGCAGGCGCCGCGGCGTGAACCTGAAGCGTTTGCGGATTGAAGGCATGGCCCTTGCGCTGGCGGTCTTCGTGATCGACCGCGCGGTGAAGGCGCTGATGGTCGGCCCGCTCGCCCTGCGCGAACGGGGCGTGATTGATCTGCTGCCGATGTTCGATCTGCGCTATGCTGAAAACTATGGCGTGTCGTTCGGCATGTTTTCGGCCACATCGCTGGAAATGCGCTGGGGCCTGATCGCGGTAACGGCGCTCATCGCCACCGGCGTTTTCATCTGGATGCTGCGCGAAACCTTGCGCGGCGATATCCTCGGCCTCGGCCTCGTGCTGGGCGGGGCGGTCGGAAATATCTATGATCGCCTGACGTTTGGCTATGTCATCGACTATGCCGATCTGCACATTGGCGAATGGCGGCCGTTCCAGATATTCAACCTGGCCGACGTGGCGATCACGTTTGGCGTTCTGATACTGCTTGCCCGCTCGTTCAAATCGCGCGAAAAGCCCCAAGATAGCGGCGATGATACCGCCACGGAGAATGCATGATGCGTAAAGTTGCCGCCCTTGCCCTCGTCGTTTCGGCTGCGGCATTGCTGTCTGCTTGTGGTGGAGGCGGCAATTCGCTGCTCAACCGTGACCGGCCCGATGAAATGGCCGTCACCCGCGCCGCGCCGCTGGTGGTCCCGCCCGATTTCTCGCTGACCCCGCCAAACCCCGGTTCGCCGCGCCCGCAGGATACCGACACCGGACGGCAAGCGCTTGATGCGCTGTTCGGCGGCCCTTCTGCGCGTTCGGGGATCGAAACCGATTCGCTGAACCGTGCCGGCGCGGCGGCCACATCGATTCGCTCCACCGTGGGTGATCCCGAAACGCAAACCGTGGCCAAGGGACAGATCGTGCGCGATATCCTCGCCGCGCCCGAAGGCGACGGTCAAGCTGCATCCGCTGCGATTCCGGGCTAATCCATCCGGCTAGCGCTATGGCAAAGCCCTGCTTCGGCAGGGCTTTTTCGTTTCACACGCGCCAATCGATTGCGCCGCGCCCGCGCCTTTCCAGAAACGCATTGGCCTGGCTGAAATGGCGGCACCCGAAAAAGCCGGTATAGGCCGACAGCGGGCTGGGGTGCGGGGCCTGCAAAACCAGATGCCGTCCGATGTGAAGCGCCGCAATGCGCGCGGCTTTCTTCTGCGCATGGCTGCCCCACAGCATGAACACGCACGGGGCATCTTGCTGCGCCACGGCGGCAATCACGGCATCGGTAAATTGCTCCCAGCCGCGCTTCTGGTGTGATCCCGCCTTACCTGCTTCAACCGTCAGCGCATTGTTCAACAAAAGCACGCCCTGCTTGGCCCAATGCGCAAGATTGCCGTGTTTTGGCCGCGCAATGCCAAGGTCGCTTTCCAGTTCCTTGTAAATATTGACCAGGCTCGGCGGCACTTTAACCCCCGTCTGCACTGAAAAAGCAAGGCCGTGGGCCTGTCCGGGACCATGATAGGGGTCCTGCCCCAATATCACCACGCGCACCTGATCGGGCGGGGTCATGTCCAGCGCCGCCAGCCATTGGTCACGCGGTGGATAGATCACTTTGCCGCTGCGTTCTTCGGCTTCCAGAAAATCGCCTAATGCAGACGGTATCGGATCTGCGTGATCTATACCCAATACTTGCTGCCACGGGGCGGGAAGAACGATTGTCATAATCGCCGTTTATGGCGGTAAAGTACGCCCGGCAAGCGCGCTGCGCAGTGTCTTGCATTGCAGCATTGGTATTAGTCCCGATGCGGCTAGTGCGAAATCATGCTCGGGCGCGTAGTACGATCAGCGCAGTCTTGAATAAGTGGTGGTGATTACATGAAAATTGCGATGGTAGGTTCGGGGTATGTTGGGCTCGTGTCCGGTGCCTGCTTTGCCGATTTCGGCCACGATGTGGTGTGCATTGACAAGGACGAGGCCAAGATTGCGCGTCTCGATCAGGGCATCATGCCGATTTACGAGCCGGGCCTTGCCGAACTTGTCGCCAGCAATGTTAAGGGCGGACGCCTGTCATTCTCGACCGATCTTGCCGCCTCGATTGATGGCGCGCAGGCCATTTTCATTGCAGTGGGCACACCGTCACGGCGCGGCGATGGCCATGCCGATCTCAGCTATGTCTATGCCGTGGCAAAGGAATTGAGCGAACACCTGACCGGCCCGGCGGTGATCGTCACCAAATCGACCGTGCCGGTGGGTACAGGCGACGAGGTTGAGCGGATCATTGCCGACAGCGGCACCAGCGTGCAATTCGCGGTCGTCTCGAACCCCGAATTCCTGCGCGAAGGCGCGGCCATCGGCGATTTCAAACGGCCTGACCGCATCGTTCTGGGGACAGAGGACGAATGGGCGCAAGGGGTGATGAAGGAAGTCTATCGCCCGCTGTTCCTGAACAAGGCCCCCATCCTGTTCACCTCGCGCCGCAGCAGTGAACTGATCAAGTATGCCGCCAACGCGTTTCTGGCGACCAAGATCACGTTCATCAACGAAATGGCCGATCTGTGCGAAAAGGTCGGTGCCGATGTGCAGGACGTGTCGCGCGGGATCGGGCTGGACGGCCGCATCGGCTCAAAATTCCTGCACGCAGGGCCGGGCTATGGCGGATCGTGCTTCCCCAAGGACACGCTGGCGCTGCTGAAAACCGCCGAAGATTACAACAGCCCGGTGCGTCTGGTCGAAGCGGTGGTCAAGGTCAACGACAGCCGCAAGCGCGCAATGGGCCGCAAGGTGATCGAGGCGCTGGGCGGCGAAGCGCGCGGTAAGCGCGTGGCACTGCTGGGCCTGACGTTCAAACCCAACACCGATGACATGCGCGATGCACCCTCCATCGCGGTGGTGCAGACCCTGCTCGATGCTGGTGCGCAAGTCGTCGCCTACGATCCCGAAGGCCTGGAAGCGGCTGCCGCAATTCTGCCGGGCGTGACGATGGTCGAAAACACCTATGACGCGATTGAAGGTGCCGATGCGGTCGTTCTGGTCACCGAATGGGACGCCTTCCGCGCGCTCGATTTCAACCGCGTCAAACGTCTGGTCAAAGCCCCGGTCATCGTCGACTTGCGCAACGTCTACGATCCCGCCGAACTGCGCGCCGCCGGCTTTGCCTACACCAGCGTCGGGCGGCCCTGACCTCGGCTCTTCCTTGCCCCCCTCCCACTCATCCTGAGCTTGTCGAAGGGGACGGAGGGGGCCGGGCCTCCAGCCTCTGCATCAACAACCCGCCAATCGAAAAAACAAACTTCCCCGCGTCTCCGCGCGAAGCAAACGGCAGCTAAGCCCATTTCGCAAATAAAAGCTGCCTTTCAGGAAGCGACCCCATTGCGGACGTTGCTCGACCCAAGAAATTGGTGATTAGGTTTTGATATTCATGGTGTTGTGACCGAATATGAGTTTGTGCAGGGTTCAGTCTCAGCCTCGCTAAAGGCTGCAAAACCAAAGCGGGTTCTGGCCGGAACGAACTTATCATTGTAGAAAGACCAAACAGCGCGTCTGCTTCCCTCGTAGGTCTTTTGACTTTGCGGATTGTCGTTTGCCAACTCTAATGCGAAGTTTGCAGTAAGACCTTGGCAGATATCGTCAAACTTACGGCCCCAAGTGATCTGCTTCGATGCCTCGAAGTCCCAGTCTTTCATTGACTTGATTAATTTTAGACGGGCTCGGCCACTTTTACATTCAACTGCGAACAGGCAGGCGCCGTTGCCCGGTGCGCGGTTCGCGATATACGAGTTCGCGGATTGGATGAGTTTATCTTTGGAAAGCTGAGACCAGCTTTGGTAGCGCAGCCCCCAATGAACTGGTCCAGCTATCAATAACAAAATCGCAAATGGAAGGGCAAGAGCCAGCATGCATCCGTGTTGCCTGACGTTGAAGCGCATATTCTCCAAAACCATGCCCGTTGTCGACTGACAAGAAGAAAGGAGCCTTTACTGGCAGAAATCCACCCACTTTCAGCCGTTCAACACATTCCGCCCGAGTCCCAAAAGCTGCCGTCATCCTGAACTTGTTTCAGGGTCCATCCATCCAGTTACACGGCGGTTTGTGGGGAGGAATGGATGCTGAAACAAGTTCAGCATGACGGGATCCGGGATTTACGTTGCCGAAGGCGATAGGCGCCAAACAAGTCCAGGGTGACGAAAGACGGGCACGCAGGCAAACGGGATAACCGCCTGCCAAGTTGAGCATGACGGGCATTGGACTGCACGGTGGGTTTACGTTCTCGGCGCTCTCTTCGCGAAATCAAAGTCCCTCAAACCGCGCTGGCCTCCACCGCCTGCTGGTCGGCTTCACCGCCCTCCGGCGGACGCTTTGTCCCCCAGTGGACCGAACTCCACACACGTTCGTGGAAATAGTAGAGGCCGATCTTGGTGATCACCTCGGTCCCTGCAATCGCGCCTGCCTTGGCCGGGCTGCCGGTAAACAGCCAGCCAAGCAGGAACGTGTCGATGCTGCCGAGCGTACGCCAGCTGATCGCCTTGACGATTGACCGGCTGTGCGCTTCGTGCCCGCGAAACAGGATCATTCAAATACTACCCCTATCTGGCGATCATCTTTAGCAGCAAAGCATCCGATTGCATCCAATTAACCTAGTAGCATATTGACGATGCGCTCTGCCGCTGCTTCGGGTGTTTCGCTTGTGGTGTCCACCCGAATTTCAGGGGCCTGCGGCGCTTCATACGGGCTGTCGATCCCGGTGAAGTTTTTAAGCTGGCCGGCGCGCGCCTTTTTATAAAGGCCCTTCACGTCGCGGCGTTCGGCTTCTTCCAGCGGCGTGTCGATGAACACTTCATGGAATTCCCCTTCAACCAGAAGGTTGCGCACCATTTCACGCTCGGCGCGGAACGGGCTGATGAAGGCTGTCAGCACGATCAGACCGGCATCGGTCATCAGGCGCGCCACTTCGCCCACGCGGCGGATGTTCTCGATGCGGTCAGTCTCGGTAAAGCCCAGATCCTTGTTCAGGCCATGCCGCACATTGTCGCCATCCAGCAGGAAGGTGTGCTTGCCCAGCGCATGCAGCTTTTTCTCGACCAGATTGGCGATGGTTG
>JADYXV010000069.1 GCA_020853995.1 Novosphingobium sp. | reverse complement strand
TGCAGGCGGCCAAGTTGATCAAACACATGCGCAGCGTCCAAACCTGAAGCCAGCGCCAAGCCTGCTGATACCAGAGCATTGGCCGCCTGATAGGCGCCGATCAGAGGCAGGCTGACCTTGCGGACCTTGCCTTCAAATTCCACCTCAAGTACTTGACCTACTTGGGAAAGTGTACGGGCGAGCAGGCGGATTGATGTCCCCTGCTCGCCCACACTGAGCAGCCGCAGACCCCGCTGGCGGACATGCTCGACCGCCCGTTCAGACCATTCGTCGTCCATCCAGACAACGGCAGTGCCGCCATCTTCGACAACGTGATCGAACAGGCGCATCTTGGCAGCGAAATAGTCATCCATCGTCGCGTGATAATCGAGATGGTCGCGGCTGAGGTTGGTGAAGGCTCCGGCAACAACCCGCAAACCTTCGTTGCGGTATTGCGAAAGACCGTGGCTTGACGCTTCATAGGCGACATGCGTCACCCCTTCGCGCGCCAAACCCGTCATGTTCGATAGGAACGTGACGATATCCGGCGTGGTCAGGCCGGTGGAGACGCTTTCATCTGCCGTGGTGACACCCAAAGTGCCAATGGATGCCGCCGAATATCCGGCCATGCGCCAGATTTGCCGCGTCATTTCAACGCACGATGTCTTGCCATTGGTGCCGGTCACCGCAACGACGGTTTCGGGCACTGGCTGGAAGAACTTTGACGCCAGCAGCGCAAAGGCGCGACGCGGTTCGGCATCGGCAATATGGAGCGCACCCTCAACCACGGCGTCAGGCCGCGCAACGACGGCGACTGCACCTGCCGACACCGCATGGGCGATGAAGTCTTCACCATTGAAGCGCGCGCCCGGAAATGCACCGAATACAGTGCCGGGCGCGACTTTGCGATGATCGATGGCAAAGCCGGTGACGTTGGCATCGCCACCTTCAATCGCGAGGCCAGCGGCCTTGAGGATCGCGTCAAGTTTCATTCGCCGTTCCCATTGCCAACCAGAGGCGACAGGTCCGAGATATCAATGTCGCGGCTGTCATCAGGCACAATGCCGAGCAATGGCCCGATGCGCGGGATCACGCGGCCCACGATCGGTCCGGCATTCCATGCAGCCGTCCGCTGGAATGACGTAGCGGCGGTACCTTTCGGCTCGTCCAGCATCGTGATGACAACGTAGCGCGGCTTGTCCATCGGGAAGGCTGCTGCGAATGTAGCCACTAGCGACGTGCGGTTGTAACCACCCTTGCCGCCGGGCTTTTCAGCAGAACCCGTTTTGCCACCAACGCGGAAACCGGGAGCATTGGCCGATTTGCCCGTGCCATCGACCACGATCATCCGCAGCAACTGGCGCATCCGGGCGCTGGTTGATGCTTTGAAAACGCGGCGGCCTTCGGGCACTTTGGCAGGATCAACTTTATAGAGCGTGGCCGGACGCCACACGCCGCCGTTGACCATTGTGGCATAGGCAGCGGCCAGATGCAGCGGCGTGACCGCAATGCCGTGGCCATAGCTGACCGTCATTGTGGTAATCCGTGCCCATTCGCCGCCTTTGCCATTGCCACGCGGCCACAACGGGAAACCACGCGCAGGCAGTTCGATATAGGGCCGCTCGTTCATGCCAAGTGCGGCCATCGTGCTTTTCAAACGGGCACTGCCCAGTTTGTCGGCGATCTGCGCGGTAACGATATTGGACGAATGGATCAGCGCTTCGGGGACGTTCAGCGACGCGCCGAAGCTGTGGCTGTCCCGGATGAGGAAACCACCGATTTCCAGCGGACGATCAGAGGGATAGCGGACCGAAAGATCTGTCACCACGCCTGCATCAATCGCGGCAGCGACGCTCAAGGGCTTGAATGTAGAACCGAGTTCGTAAACCTGATTGGTAACCTTGTTGAACACCAGATCGTTGTAAGCCATGTCCGAACGGTTCGGATTGAACGACGGCAAAGACGCCAGTGCAACAACCTCGCCGGTATCAACATCAAGGATGACGCCCGCAGCGCCCTTGGCCTCGGTCTCAAGCATGCCCCGGCCAAGTTCATCCTCCAACGCGCCTTGCACGCGCATGTCGATGGACAGGGCAACAGGACGTCCGCGTTGCGCGGGATCAAGCAATTGCTTTTCAAGCACTTGTTCCATGCCAACGTGGCCGTTGCCTTCGCTATCGACATAGCCAAGGACATGGGCGCCCAGCGACCCTTGCGGATAATAGCGCTGGTTTTCCCTTGGAAATTCAAGCGCCGGTTCACCCAGTGCAAAAATGCGGTTGGCCTCTTCGGGCATCACCCTCCGGCGCAAGTAGCTTGGCTTGTCGGACTTCATCCGCTTTACCAGATCATCGTAATCGGCATCGGGGAAAATCTGGAGCAGCGCCCTGGCCACTTCTTCGGGCGATTTGACCAGAGATGATCCGGCAGCACCCAGCGCTTTGGGATTATACCACAGCGCATAGACCGGAAATGCCCGCGCCAGCGGGAAGCCGTTGCGATCCGTAATCTCGCCACGTGGCGGCAGCAGTGCTTCGGTAAGCGAACGCCGCTCTGGCGGTTCTTCGGACAGGCCGAGTTGCACAATCCGGGTTAACGCGCCGACACCTGCCAGCAAAAACAGCAAGGCAACCACAAGTACGCGCAATTTGGCTTCCACCAGAGAGCGCTGGCGGACATTGGCAAGGCGGACCCGGCCCGATGCGATTGCGGCGGATGCGGTTAGCGCGTTCACCCTGTTGCCTTAGCCTCCTTGCGCACAGCAGGGCGAGTCCCCGCGCCTGCCTTGTCTTTCTTTGCAGCGGACTTATCCGCAACTACAGTTGCCTTGGGCTTCGGTCTGGCCTTTTCTGACCCGACCTTGTCGCCGTCCCTGGCAACTTTCTTGTCTGCCTTCCTGACAGAGGGCGTTTTTACGGCGCGTTCCTTTTCGGAAACGGTTTCCGTTCGCACCGGCTTGCGCGGTGCCACTTCAACGACCGTGCCCAGCCGATCTTTCAGCGTCACAACGGCTTCGGCGTGGTCCATGCGCGCAGGCCGCATTTGCGCCTCAGGCTCAACCAGATCGGTATCGCTTGCCAATGTCTTGCCGGTAAGGGGCGAAACCATGGCCGGGAACGCAGCCGATGCGATAACGCGATTATCCACGCTGGCCACGCGAATGGGTTCAGGAGCGTTGGCAGTGACGGGCACACTCAGGCTTGCCAATTCGCGTTCGCCCTCAAGATACTGGCTGGCGTTGGGGGCAGCATAGCCGAACTCGACATCGTTCCAGATTTTCAACTGCTGCTGGTTGGCGCGCGTTTCAAACTCGGTTTCGAGGTACAGTTTGTCCTGCTTCAGCGCGACGATGCGCGCCTCGGCCCGGTGAATCTGGCTGCGCAAGGCATTGACGCGAAATGCCAGCACCAGAACCGATGCAACACACAGGCCCAGCAGCACGAGCCAGCCTGCAGAACGAAGCCGATTGGCCGACGCGATCATGCCGCTACTCTCCCGTCGTTGCTACGTGCTGGCGCCGCTGTCCGCACTGCCCAGCGCAATGTTGCCGAGCGCGCGCGCGGGTTGCGGACCTCTTCTTCTTCGGTCGGGCGGATGGCGCCCGATGGTTTTTCAAACACCGGCAACGCCTTGGCCTGCATTTGCGGCATGTGGCGCGATCCTGAAGGCACAGCGCCAGCGCCATCGCGCAGGAACTGCTTCACGATCCGGTCTTCAAGGCTGTGGAAGCTGACAACCGCAATCCGGCCACCGGGCAAAAGCACTTTTTCAGCCGCCGCCAAACCTTCGATCAATTCATCCAGTTCACCGTTCACGTGAATGCGTACGGCCTGGAAGCTGCGGATGGCGGGGTCTTTCTGTGCCTTGGGGCCTTTGATATCAGGGCGATAGCCCAGCGCTTTGCGCACAACAGCGGCGAATTGGCCGGTTGTGGACAACGGGCGCGCCGCGACAATGGCGCGGGCGATCCGCCGCGATTGGCGCTCTTCGCCATAGCGGAACAGCACATCGGCAATATCGGCCTCGTCTGCATCGTTCAGGAAATCTGCCGCACTTGGCCCTTCCTGCGACATCCGCATATCCAGCGGACCGTCAGACGAGAATGCAAAGCCGCGCTCTGCCTGATCAAGCTGCATGGAGCTGACGCCGATATCGAAGACAACGCCGTGGACGCCCGCAATGCCTGCTTCCGCAAGCCCTTCGGCCAGTTCGGAAAAGCGGCGCGGGTGGAGCACGAGCGTGGGCTGGTCTGCCTGCGTTTGCGGCCACAGCTTGCCCGCCTCGATCGCATCGGGATCACGATCAAAGGCATGAACAATTGCGCCGGTTTCCAGCAGACGGCGGGTGTAGCCACCGGCACCAAACGTCGCGTCGACGATCAGATCACCCGGCTGTGCGCCAAGGGCTGCAACGACTTCATCAAGCAGGACGGGAATGTGGGGCATGCGCCCGTCCGGATTTTGGGGTGCGCTCATTTACGCTTGCCCTTGGCAGCTTCTGCCATCTTGGCACGACAACCGGCCTGTGCGCCTGCCCAGCCTGTTCCTTGCTGTGCCAGCACAGCGGGGTTCCAAATGGTGATCTGACGACCGCCGCCGTGGAAATAGAGGCCGTCCTCTACGCCGCCCAATTCGGCCAGATGTTCAGGCAGAACGAAGCGCCCGCTTTCATCAAAGCTGGCACGGTAAAAGCCATAAACCTGCGCTTCGGCCATATCGCGATCAAAATCATTGCCAAGTCGCAGCTGCTTCTCCTCTTCGCGGTCAATTTCGGCAGCGAAGTCAGCAAGGCGCGAGAGGCCAAAGCCAACCAGACAAGGCAAGCGGGGGTGCTTGTCGAGGCACAGAATGCGGGTGTTGTCAGATGCGGCGAAGATGTCGGCGCGGAAATCGGCAGGCAGGACGTAGCGGCCCTTTTCGCCGCGTGGCGAAAAGCCTTGCCCTACAAAATTTGCCGGACCTCCCGCCACGAAAATACCCCGCCCGCGGACAAAAGCGCCACTCCTCGGCGCTGCGCCATCGCGCAGTGCCGAATCATCCCCCGCGGATGCGACTGGAGTTCGTCCCGATGGGAAGCAGTACTAACGCGGGAGGGCACGGGCGAAAAGGGGAAAATGCGGGAAAACGCGCCCAAACTATGATTTCACAGTATTTTTTCTACTTATTGACGCCTTGTTTACCAAGTTATGCTGAAAAAGCAGGCAACGAAAGCCTTGTTATTGTTGGAATCTTCTTCACCGCACCAACCGCAGGCCCCACTCTGCCCGTATTCTCCCGTAAGCAGAGACGCTTCAGTTGCCAAAACTTTCATCCAGCAAATCCTCGAACCGTTTAACCTGCACCTGCCGATCACCTTCAGTTTCCAGCAAAGCTGCATCGGCGACCAATAAAACCCGGCCTTTTCCGACACTGCACCGTGCAATCAGGCCCTCCGACCGGATCTTGCAGCGGGCATCTGCGCCGCCCTTTTTGAACGCGAAAAGCCCCGGCAAATTGACGGGCATGGCCTCGCCCGCGGTTTCCCGCAGCCCGGCCGGTTGCGCATCGTCGAACTGCAATTCCAGCCCCCATCGCCCGAGTATCGGCGAAACCAGCACCACATCCTGTGGCCGTCTGCGATCACCCAAAGCGAACGCGCTGTCATGGGTCAGCATCGGATCAACGAAGACCAGCGCCTTGCCGCCTTCACGAACCCATTGATCTAGCGCAATATTCTCGTCAGGTGAAAGTGGCCGCGGCTGGGCAATGATCAACCGGTCAAGCCGCGACAGGTCAAGCAGGGTGTTAAGCGCAACAATCCTACCGTGTTGATCGAGCACTGTTTTGGCCCAGTGCGGATTTTCCGGCGCTGCCAGAACATCGCGCAGATCGGCCTGCTCGCTCCACAAGATTGGCAGGCTGGTGAACAGGCCCAGAGGTTGGGTGGCTTCGGCGGGTTGCCCATTGCTGCGCTGGACCAGCCATACACCGCTGCCAATCGCCAGCAGCAGAGCGAGCGCCAGCACGAGATTGCGACGCTGCACTAACCGGCTCAGGGGGTTGGCGCGTTTACAGATGGCGCCGGTGTGGGTGGCGGTGCGGGCGTAATGGTCACTTGTGGCTGGTTGCCGCCTGAAACCGGCAGTTCAGGTGCAACGCCCATATCGACCAGCGGATCACTGGCTTTTGCCTCGCTTGCCGAGACGATGGGTTCGGTCACATTCACCGCCGTATCATCAAGATACTTTGCCCGGTCCATGATGACATTGGCAAGGCTGACGATCAGCAGCATTCCCGCAAGGCCGAACATGCCCACTTGCAACCGGTGGACCGCTTGCGCGCGCAGTTCGCGGGTTGATGGCGGGGTATAGGCAAGCACGCTTGTGGCAGGCACCGGCTGGGAACCGGGGAGAGCAGTGCTTTGCGCCTGCGACCTATCTGACCAAGCCATACGGTTCTCTACCCTATTGCTCCAGCCATGGGAACACCGGAAGCCCCTTGGCCTTCAACCATTCAGGATTATAGAGCGAAGACAGGTAGCGGAAGCCTGTATCGCACAGGATCGTCGCCACACGCGCGCCCTTGCCCAAGTGCTTGCCCAGCGCGACGGCGCCCGCCACGTTGATCCCGCTCGACAAGCCAAGGCACAGGCCTTCATCGGCCAGCAAACGCTCAACCCAGAACAGGCCTTCCTCATCAGAGATGCGGAACTGGGTATCGATTGGGGCGCCTTCCAGATTGGCAGTGATGCGGCCCTGCCCGATGCCTTCGGCAACCGATGATCCTTCGGCCTTCAATTCACCATGGGCGTAATAGTTGTAAAGCGCAGCGCCGTGCGGATCGGCCAGCGCGATGGTGACGTTTTCGTCAAAGGCTTTCAGCCCCATACCTACGCCGGCGATGGTTCCGCCTGTGCCGGCTGCACAAACGAACCCGTCGATGCGGTGCTCCATCTGCTCCCACAATTCGGGCGCGGTGCTTTCAATATGGGCGCGGCGGTTGGCGATATTGTCAAACTGGTTGGCCCAGATCGCGCCTTCGGTCTCTTCGGCAATCCGGCGTGATGTGTGGACAAAGTGCCCCGGATTGGAGAACGGCGCGGCTGGCACCAGCACCAGTTCGGCCCGCAGGGCGCGCAACGTGTCCATCTTTTCGCGCGATTGGGGTTCGGGCATGACGATGACCGATTTATAGCCGCGCGCGTTGGCGACAAGTGCAAGGCCGATGCCGGTGTTGCCCGCCGTGCCTTCCACAATCGTGCCGCCGGGCTGCAACAGCCCGCGCTCTTCAGCGTCGCGCACGATCCACAGCGCGGCGCGGTCTTTGACCGACGCGCCAGGATTGGCAAATTCGCACTTGCCGTAAATGTCGCAACCGGCAGCTTCGCTTGGCCCTTTAAGGCGGACCAGCGGCGTGTTGCCAATGAGGGAGATCGTATCGTTTGAAATCGCAGGGGCTGTCATGCGCCATGATTTAGGGAGACTTGAGCCGATTGCCAACGCATTTGCACTTGGGGGTGAAGAAGTCTTACTCGCGCCCTGCCCGGATCGCCGCGCCGCCTGCGAACGGCGCAACCGCCAACGCCACCAGACTGCACGCCGCCAGCAAGGCCAATCCGCCCTCGCCATCCGGTTGCAACGATCCTGCGCCAAAGATCAGGAGCGGCACGGTCAAAGGAATGGCGAGTAGTCCGCCAAGGGCCGAACCGGCGCGCAATCCGGCGGTCAGCGCGGCAATCGTCACGCCGATGGCGGCCAGCCCCGGCGTTCCCAGCAGCAAGCCGATTTCGACCGTCAGCAGTTGTCCGGCATCGAGCGAAAGCAAACCCGCAGAGAGCGGCGCTGCAATCATCAGGGGTATGCCAAAGCTGATCCAGTGCGCCAGAATACGGCTGAGCAGCAGCGCTTCTTCCGAAAAGCCCCGCAAAGCCCATTGGTCAAAGAAGCCCGCTTCAAGGTCGGGCTCTACCAACCGGTCCAAAGGAAGGATCGCCGCCAGCAAGGCCGCCACCCAGATCACGCCAGCACCGGTCCGGGCCAGCAGCCGCGCATCAGGCCCCACTGCGAACGGAAACAGCATCGCCACCGCAAGGAAGAACAACAGCGGCAACACCGCACCGCCCCGCCCCTGCGCGCCCCGCGAAAGCAACGTCAGATCGCGCACGAACACGGGCCATAGCCGACCGATCATGCCGCGTAATCCAATATTTGCAGCGTTTGCACACGTTCAATCGACAGCGGTTGATGCGAGGCAATGATGACGGCACCGCCCGCATTGCAGTGCGCATTAATCGCGACTTGCGCCATGCACGACCAATGCTGGTCCAACCCGTTCAGCGGTTCGTCCAGCAGCCAGATGGGCGCTTCACTTGCCGCAATCCGCGCCAATGCCGCGCGCTTGCGCTGACCGGTCGAGAGAAAGCGCACCGGTACGTCGAGCAAATCCGCCAGGCCAAAATCCGCCACCGAGCCTGATGCACGATCAATCTTGCGCCAGAAGCCCAGCGCGTTCTCCAGCGTTTGATGGCCATCGAGCGCCAGCCGCTCGTCCGTCAAAGCCAGCGCCCCGATACGTTCGATTGTGCCGGCGTAGGGACGAAGCAACCCTGCCAGAATGCGGATCAGGCTTGATTTGCCGATGCCGTTCGGTCCCGCCAAATGCACAATTTGCCCGGATTCAACCGTCAAAGACAGTCCACGGATCAGGATACGATCCCCCCGCCTACAGGCGATATCATTGGCGACGAGACGGCAGTCTTGCATGGGGCCTCGCGATAGGGGAAAGCATGCAGCCTGCCAAGCGCACCAATGATACGAGGATCACAATGGCCGTAACCCGCCTCACCGATGCTGAACGCGACACACTTCTGGCTGACTTGCCCGATTGGACCCTGCGCGCCGATGGGCTGGCCATCGAACGCACATTCAAGTTCGCCGATTTCTCGGCGGCGTGGGGCTTCATGAACCGCGTGGCGCTTTATGCGGAAAAAGCCGACCATCACCCCGAATGGTTCAATGTCTACAACCGCGTAGAAGTGACACTAACCACGCACGACGCCAATGGCCTGTCAGCCCGCGACGATGCGATGGCACGCGCGATGGAGACTTTCCTTTAGACGCTACTTTCCCAGCGGGCGCGCGGATGATCGCATCTGTTTGCGCAACGATCCGGGCATCCAGCGCGATGCGAATGCGAGCTTGCGCGCAGTTTTGCCGACCAAGGTATGCAACCTGTTGCCATGCACCGCGGCCCAGGCCGCCTCGGCCACGTCGCTTACCGGCGTAATTTCAAGGCCCGCGCTCACAACGCGTGTGCGGATATCTTCATTGCTTGCGCGGTTGGTGGCATGGTCCAGCAGCGGCGTTTCAATGAAGCCCGGCATCAGGCTACGCACGCAGATGCCATCACCTGCCCATTCGCCATCAAGCGATTCGGTGATGGCCCGCACGCCAAACTTGGTAGCGGAATAGACTGATGCTCCGGGCGTGCCGTAAATGCCTGCAGCGCTTGCCGTGTTGAGCAAGACCGATCCCGGCCCGCTCCGCTTCAGCCAAGGATAGGCTGCCTGCGCGCCAAAGATCACGCCTTTGATGTTGATGTCCAGCGTGCGTTCGATTTCCTCTGGCGTCAGATCGATAATCGCCCCGCCTAGCGGGATTCCGGCGTTATTGAACACGACATCAATCAACCCACCCGAACTTGCCGCACAATCGGCCAATGCCGTGTCCCAAGCCGCACGGTCCCGCACATCAAGTCTGTGGCAGGAAATGTGATCTGCTGGCAGCAAAGCCGCCGTCGCCGCCATGCCTGCTTCATCAATATCGGCAATTCCCACGAACCAGCCGCCTTGGGCAAAGCGTTGCGCCACGGCGCGGCCTATGCCCGATGCGCCGCCGGTAATGAAAATCGTCTTGCGCGCCATTGCCCCACCTTGCCTACAGCCTTGTCAGTAAAAGATGCTACATCGCGGGATTGTTATAGCAATGCCACGTAAAAATCGCCGCTGCGCCGCGATGGGGCCGCCACACTTCGGCCAGAACGCGCGTTTCCTTTTCGGTTGGGCGTTCAGCAAGACCCAACAGCTTGCCAAGCCCCACTTGCACCGCCAGATCGCCTGCAGGCCAGATATCAGGCCGCCCTTCGGCAAACAGCAGGTAGATTTCAGCAGACCACCGCCCGATCCCTTTGATCCGGACAAGTTCGGCAATCGCCTCCTCATCATCGGCTGGCAGGCTGTCCAGATCAAGTTCGCCCGATACGACGAGTTCGCACAAGGAGCGGACATAGCCCTGCTTCTGCCGTGAAAGGCCGCACCCGCGCAGCGCATCGAAATCTGCATCCAGCAGATCCTGCGGCGGCATATCCTCACCCAGCAGAACTTCCAGTTTGTTCCAGACCGAAGCAGCCGCCGAAACGCTAACCTGTTGGCCGACAATCGTGCGCAGCAAGGTCCGGTATCCTGTGGCCCGGATGCGCGGCTCGGGATAGCCGACACGCGCTATGGCCCCTGCCATAGATGGAGTCGTGGTAGCGATATGATCAAGCCCGTCGCGGATGGCTTCTGCGGAAAGGCCCATGCAAATTCTCCTGCGCATCATTCTTTGTCGGCATCGGCAGTTGCCAAAGTCGGGGAGTCACGATAGCAGCCGCGACCAAAGGCGAACAGGGGCGGTGCCCTGACGCCGCGTTTGGAGAATAGACGATGCCGAAGCTTGTCGTTGTCAATCGTGCTGGTGAAGAAAAGACTGTCGAGGCCGATGCCGGTCTTTCGGTAATGGAAGCAATTCGCGACAATGGTTTTGACGAATTGCTGGCCCTGTGCGGCGGCTGCTGCTCATGCGCCACGTGCCACATCTTTGTCGATCCGGCTTTTGCTGACAAACTGCCCGCGATGAGCGAAGACGAAAACGATCTGCTCGACAGTTCAGACCACCGCAATGAAACCTCGCGCCTTTCGTGCCAGGTCCAGATCACCGGTGATCTGGACGGTCTGCGTGTAACGATTGCGCCTGAAGACTGATCTTCGGCATAATAAATCAATTGTCGACACTGTTTTAGGGTCAGGACCTATTAATCCCGCCTTCGAGGCGCCGGAATGGCGAACATATCGGACGGATAGGTGCGCAGGGAAGGCTGGTTGCCTTTCCAAGCACCTGTCTGTTCGAGATGGAAGCCATTCCGGCGTCCCGCAGGGATTTGACCAAAATGGCCTGCTGCTGCGTTGGATAGTCTTGAAATAGAACCACTATTCCT
>JADYXV010000068.1 GCA_020853995.1 Novosphingobium sp. | reverse complement strand
TCGTCTCGATCTTGTGCGATTCCGGTGATCGCTATGCGTCCACAATCTTTGATGACAGGTGGCTGGAGGCCAAGGGTCTCGACATCCAGCCGCACGAAGAACGGTTCGAGCGCTTTATGACCATGGGAATTTTTGAAGATTGAGCAATCTGGCAGGCCCAATTCGCCAACCCGAATTTAGAATTCGGCTTGGGATTGCCGTATTGGCAATTTTTATGAACTTGCTCGCAGTTGATTGAGAGCGGATAGGTTTTTTTAAATTGCACTATTGATGTCAGGCAAGGGCAGCAAGGCTTTCAGCTGTCCGCAAAATCTGGATACTCCCTGCATTTGATCGTATGCAAGCACCGGGATGGAAAGAGTATTTGCTGTCCGATAAGCGCCCTTCACGGTTCTTCTGATGTGCAAAGCCATAATTTTAGCCATAACTTATGCGGCGGCTTGAAGCGATTTCCCAAGAACCTCTGTGAACGCAACGCACACGAAAAAGCCCGGAAAACCCGGGCTTCTTGGCGTTCACCTTAGTTCGTGAAAGCACGCTCAAAAACGTGATCTGGCGGAGACGGAGGGATTCGAACCCTCGGTACCGGATTTACCAGTACGACGGTTTAGCAAACCGTTGGTTTCAGCCACTCACCCACGTCTCCGGATCGCAGCGGCGAGCGCGGGCTATAGCGGGGGTTATAGTAGGCGGCAAGGGGGTGTTCGGGAAAATTGCGGGGTGGCCAGTTTTGCACGGCATGGTGGCACTTCAGGGGCGTTTGGACGCTTTTTGATGCACTTGGCCGCGTTTTTGATTCGACTCATCGCCCGTTCATTGTTGTGACGGCACCCTTCGATTCTGGTGTGATCGGCGGGCATTGTCTGCGGTCGGCGATTGGGACGGGATTTACGGGAATGATCATGATTCGAACGAAGTTCAGGGCGCTGGCAGCGGCGTTGGTCTGCGCGATCGTACTGGGGGCTTCGCCCGTTTCGGCACAAGTCCAGTCGATCGACCCCAATTCTGCTATCGATAGCGATCTGGTACCTGTCGCCAAGCCGGTCGGAAGCGAAGTGGGGACTACGCCGGCGCTGCCTGCCGAGCCATTGCCGACGACTGTCGAATCTCCCGCTACATTGCCAAACGCAGGACAACCTGCCGGTGAACTTCCAGCCGCAACAGCTCCGGCAGGTGGCGCGCGCACTGCTGCAGGTGGCTATCGCGAGGATGACCTGATCGGCGCGGCTGAGGGCGTTTTTGGCAAGGGCGCTTCGGGGCTGGCTGATCTGATCAAGGATTTGCTGAAAAAGCAGGGGCAGCCCAATGCCTACATCGTCGGGCGCGAAGTGAGTGCGGCTCTGGTGGTAGGTTTGCGTTATGGTTCGGGCACGTTGCACCACAAGATCGAAGGCGAGCGCCCGGTTTACTGGACGGGGCCATCGATCGGTTTCGATGCCGGCGCCAATGCAGCAAGCACGTTCGTGCTGGTCTATAATCTTTATGACAGCGAAGAACTCTATGCTCGCTTCCCCGCGGGGGAAGGGCAGGCCTATCTGATCGGCGGGTTCCACGTCAGCTATCTGCGCAAGGGCGATAAGGTGCTGATTCCGGTGCGTTCGGGTGCCGGTCTGCGGCTTGGCATCAACGGTGGTTACATGAAGTTCTCGCGCAAGCAGCGCTGGTTGCCGTTCTGATCAAGCGCCAATAAAGTCTCGTATTAATGCATTGCAGGGGTTGCCCATCGGCACTTCCGGTTGCATGGAGCCGCCGCGTTTGAAGCCCTTTTGCGCAAAGGAAAGCCGGACCATGCTCGAAAACCTTGTCGCTCAGCCCGCCGATGCATTGCTGGCACTGATCAAGCTCCACAATGCCGATCCGCGTGAGACCAAGATTGATCTTGGTGTGGGCGTTTACCGGACATCTGATGGCGCAACGCCGGTGTTCAAGGCGATCAAGGCTGCCGAAGCCAGGTTGCTCGAAACGCAAAGCTCGAAGGCCTATCTGGGGCCGGAAGGCGATATGGGCTTTGTTCATGCGCTGATCCCTTATGTGTTCGGCAAGGATTTCGACCGGTCGAAGGTTGAAGGCATGCAGGCACCCGGCGGCACCGGCGCGGTGCGGCTGGCGGTTGAAGTGGCCAAGCGTTCGGGCGTGAAGCGGGTATGGATGGGCACGCCTTCGTGGCCCAACCATGCGCAGATCATTGCTGCGGTAGGCGTCGAACTGAAGACGTTTGGCCACATGACGGCCGATGGCTTTGCCGATCTGGACGCGTTGAAGGCAGCGCTGGCAAGTGCCGAAGCCGGCGATGCGGTGTTGTTGCATGGCTGCTGCCACAACCCGACGGGCGTGGATTACACGCCGGCGCAGTGGGACGAGATTGCCGCGCTGGTGGTGGAACGCAATGTTCTGCCGATCCTTGATCTTGCCTATCAGGGCCTTGGCGCGGGCATGGAAGATGATGCCTATGGCTTGCGCAAGGTGCTGTCGGTCGTGCCGGAAGCGCTGGTGGCCTATTCGTGCGACAAGAATTTCGGCCTTTATCGTGACCGCGTTGGTGCGTTTTATGCCGTTACTTCAGACGCTACAGCACTGGCCAATGCGATGGGTAATGGCGCAACGATTGCGCGCGCTTCGTGGTCCATGCCGCCAGATCATGGTGCGGCGGCGGTGCGTCTGATCCTTGAAGATGCAGAGCTGACGGCGATGTGGCTGGCTGAACTTGACGACATGCGTGACCGCATGCGTTGGGTGCGCGATCGTCTGGCTGCTGCACAACAGGTCGGGTCGGTGAGCATGGCGCCGCTGGGCGTGCAGAACGGGCTTTTCTCGATGCTGCCGCTAAGTGGTGAGCAGATTCTGGCGATCCGCGAAAAGCATGGCGTTTATATGGCGGGATCG
>JADYXV010000067.1 GCA_020853995.1 Novosphingobium sp. | reverse complement strand
TGCCCCCGAAACAGCGAATCCCTTCCTGTTGCCTTTGGTGACTGCATTTTACACATTGCTGGCAGATGAATGGCCGGGGGTGAGGTGAGACGGGGCGAGTGCGTCGTTCGTCGAAACGAACTTTTGCTGCGCATTGACTTGCTCCACCGCGCATCCAATAGCGGTCAACAGGAGGACCTTTCATGAAGATGCATTTCGCTTCGGTTTCACGTTCGGCTTTGGCACTTGCCGCAACGTGGGGAATTTTGTCGACGCCGTCTTATGCGCAAGACAAGAAGGAAGAGGCGAAGTGGGATGTTTCGGCACCGCCCGGGCTGACGATCCGTGAAATTCCGATTTCGGTCGACGAGGGCACATGGATGAATGTCGATATCAGCCCCGATGGACGGACGGTTGCGTTCGACATGCTGGGTGACATTTATACGATGCCGATTGCCGGTGGCACGCCAACGCGTATTGCCGAAGGGCTGGCCTATGAAACGCAGCCGCGCTTCTCGCCCGATGGCAAACGGGTGTCCTTCACATCGGATCGTGGCGGTGGCGACAATATCTGGGTGATGAATGCCGATGGCTCGGACAAGCGCCAGTTGACCAAGGAAGATTTCCGCCTGCTGAATCAGGCCAGCTGGAGCCCTGATGGCCAGTTCATCGCGGCGAAAAAGCATTTCACGACCCAGCGTTCATTGGGCACCGGCGAAGTCTGGCTCTACCATGTTTCGGGTGGCGCCGGTGTGCCGCTGGTCAAGAAGCCCAGTGAAACCCACCAGAAGGAACTGGGCGAGCCGATTTTCGCGCCCGGCGGCAAGCATATCTATTATACGCGTAACACGACGCCCGGCCCGATTTTCGAATATGCACAGGATTCGAACAATCAGCTGTTCGCAATCGAACGCTATACCATCGAAACCGGTGAGACCGAGACCGTCGTCGGCGGGGAAGGTGGCGCGGTGCGTCCCACACCTTCGCCCGATGGCAAGAAGCTGGCTTATGTGCGGCGCGAAAAAACACGGTCAAAGCTCTATCTGCGCGATCTGGAGGCAGGCACGGACCGCAAGATATTCGACACGCTCGATCAGGATGTGCAGGAAACCTGGGCGGTGACGGGCGTTTATCCGAATATGGCGTGGACGCCTGATAGTTCGGCGCTGATCTTCTGGGCGGGCGGGAAGCTGCGCAAACTGAATATCGGCAGCGGGGCGAGCGAAATCATCCCCTTCCGGATTGAGGATAGCCGTGGTGTGATCGACCCGCCGCGTCCGCCAGTCGCTGTTGCGCCCGACAGCTTTGAAACCAAAATCCCGCGCGGAGCCGTAGTTTCGCCCGATGGCAGCAAGGTGCTGTTCGAAACGCTGGGCAAATTGTGGGTCAAACCTATGGCTGGCGGCGAACCCCGCCGTCTGACCAACGATAATGGGGCAATGGAGGCCTATCCTGCATGGTCGCCAGACGGCAAAAGCATAGCCTTTGTCCGCTGGACCGATGCGGAACTGGGCGCCATCCACAGCGTGGCGGCCAGTGGCGGCACCAGCCGCGCGATAACCAAGGCGACGGGCCATTATGCCCGCCCGCGCTTCGCGCCCGATGGCAAGACGATTGTCTTTGAAAAGGGCAGCGGAGGAGGCCTTGTAAACCCTCGCGCCTCCGCCGAACCGGGCATATATCGCGTGTCCGCAAGCGGCGGCGCGGCCACGCGCATTTCGCGCGACGGGGAAGCACCGCATTTCGGCGTATCGAGTGAACGGGTTTTCTTCACCAGCAGCGATGCCAAGGGCGCAAAGCTTGTCAGCACCGACATGAACGGTGAGGCAAAGCGCACCCATGCCGAGGGGGAAATGGTCAACGCCTATAGCGTTTCACCCGACGGCACCCATTTCGCTTTCCGGCAAAATTATCAGGCTTTCGTGATGCCGTTGATGCCGGGAACACAGGCGGTCACGGCTTCGCCCAATGGCGGGCCGATGCCGGTGACCAAAGCCAGCGGTGATGGTGCGGATTGGATCCACTGGTCAAATGGCGGCGCGAAGCTGCACTGGTCGCTCGGGCCTACATTGTTCAGCGCTGATCGCAGCGCGCTGTTCGCCAATGCGCCTCTGGCCAAGGATGCAAAGCCGGTGAAGTTCGAACCGCCGAAAACCGGCGTATCGCTCTCCATGCGCGTCAATGCTGATAAGCCAAACGGTCGCGTGGCGCTGGTAGGTGCGCGGGTGGTGACGATGGCGGGTGCCGATGGCGGCATCATCGACAATGGGGTGGTCCTGATCGAAGGCAACCGAATTGCCCTAGTCGGCGATCTGGCATCGACGACCATCCCGGCAGGCACGCCAACCGTCGACGTCAGCGGCAAGACGATCATCCCCGGCCTGATCGATGCGCATGCGCATGGGCCCTATGGTGTCGACGAATTTACGCCGCAAGTGAACTGGGCCGAAACGGTCAATCTCGCGCTGGGCGTTACAACCCGGCATGATCCGTCGAGCCGGTCGGCGCTGGTATTCCCAGCTCTGGAAATGGTGCGTGCGGGCAAGATAATCGGCCCGCGCAGCTTTTCGACCGGCGAGATCGTCTATGGTGCGAAAAACCCGCATGTCTATGCGCAGATCGATAGCAAGGCCGACGCGCTGGCGCATATCCGCCGCCTGAAGGCGCAAGGCGCGCACAGCATCAAAAATTACAATCAGCCCCGTCGTGACCAGCGTCAGCAGGTTGTGGCGGCCGCAATCGAGGAGAATATGCGCTCGGTCGCCGAGGGTGGTTCGCTCTTCGGGCTCGACATGACGCTGATTGCCGATGGCAACACGACTGTCGAACATAATGTCCCGGTCGAAACCTTTTATCAGGATGTGCAGCAATTCTTCTCGCGCTCAAAGGTCGGTTACACGCCGACATTGGTTGTGACCTATGGCGGCCCCGCAGCCGACCCCTATTGGCGTGCGCATACTGATGTGTGGAAGCAGCCGCTGCTGCAAAAACATGTCCCGGAATCGGTGCTGATCGCTAGCAATGCCCGCCGAACCATCGCGCCCGAAGACAATTATGTCGACGATGAAAGCGCGCGTGAAGCGGCCAAGCTGGCGCGGCTAGGTGTGCCGGTTTCGATTGGCGCGCACGGGCAAGAACCCGGCATCGCTGCGCATTGGGAGCTTTGGTCCTTCGTGCGTGGCGGCATGACGCCGGTGGAAGCACTGCGCGCAGGCACAATCGAATCCGCGCGCTCGCTTGGCTATGACAAGGATGTGGGTTCGCTCGAGGTCGGCAAGCTGGCTGACCTTGTCGTACTCGATGCTGACCCCACCGCCGATATCCGCAATTCCGAAAAGATCGCCAAAGTGATGATCAACGGTCGCCTCTACGACGCGGCAACGCTGAACGAGGAAATCACCGGCAACCGCAAACGGCCTGCCTATTGGTGGGAAGCGGGGCAGGGCGGTGGCAGCGGATCTGCGGGCGCCAGCGAAGCGGCGGGGCATCAGGACGGAGATTGAG
>JADYXV010000066.1 GCA_020853995.1 Novosphingobium sp. | reverse complement strand
GCGGAGCGGGCGACAATCCTGCGCGGTGCCAAGGCTGAACTTCGCCCCGCGCAATGCCCATGCGGTTCAGCAGCAACTTCAAGTGATATTGGGGGTGCGTAACGACGTCGCCGCGATCAAAAACGGCGCCTTCGGGACCGCCGGCACTGCAAAGCGCGTCCCACACATCAGCGTCAAGTGCCAGATCGAGGTCAGGCAGAATGACACCGCCATCCGGCATGTCTGCCACAACCCGCAGCAATCTGGCCACGGCTGGTGAAGCTGATGTCACACCGGCGGCAATCACCGGATGGGCAGGTGGACGCATCCGCCAAGTTTGCGCTGCATGATCCAGCAAAAGGTTGCGCCGTTCTGGCGCATCAATCCGCCCCGACTTGTCTAATTCAGCCTGCCAGATTGCGAATACCGACGCAAAAATGCGTGTATTCTCGATCCAGTGGACCGACAGGTCAGAAGCAATCCCAACAACCGCCTCGTCCAGTAACTGCGCGGGGTGAATGCCCTCTACCAGCAGGCGGTCGATCCCTTGCGCCAGCCCGCGAGCCTGCCGCAGCAACGCCGCTTCACCGGGAGCTTCATCACCCAGCACTTGCCGCAGAATCTGTGCGAGCCGCAGCAACCGCCAAACCGGGTCAACCGCCTCGGGTATGGCCAGTCCCGCACCTATCGGATCAAGCAGCGGCCCCAAAGTCTCGTCAAGATCAAGGTCGCCCACTACTGCCATTCGCGGCAGCAACAACCCCTGCCCGCTGGCTCGGACGAATGCTTCGGTCACTGTCCGGATCGCGCGCTGGCTGGGTAGCAGCAAGGTCAGTCGGGCAAGGCCGAAACGGTCTTCGCGATAACGGGGGATCAACCCTGCCACCAGTGCATCGGCAAACCCCCGGTGCGCCGCAATGGACCACACGCGCGGGCGAACGGCCCCTTCGGTCATATCAATCCTGACGCAATGCGGTTTCGGTTGGCGCGATCATGCCCGGCTCGCCCACTTCGTACCACAGGCCCAGGTGGGAAATGCCGAACAGGCGGCCTTCCTCGATCGCCCTGTCCCACAGCTTTGACGTGGAGAACGCACCATCGGGCGCATCGCGCATCAATCGGTGAGATACGATCTGGATGCCGCTATAGATGAATGGAGCAATCCGCCCGGTTCTGCGCCGCGAAATCCGGCCAAGCGGATCCATATGAAAATCACCCTTGCCGCGATAATTGAACGCCCGCGCATGAGGCACCAACAGCAGCAGGGCATCCATCCGATCAGCATCCCAGGCATCAGACAGATGCTCGAACACATTGCGTGGCCCATCAAGCCAGATGTTATCGCTGTTCAGCGCAAAGAACGGATCGCTGCCGATCAGCGGCAAGGCCTTGACCATCCCGCCGCCAGTCTCAAGCAAATGCTCGCGCTCATCCGAAATGGCTATTTCCGGTGTTGCCCGGCGCGAAAGGTAAGCTTCCATCGCATCAGCAAGGTAGTGCACATTGACCACTGCCCGCGCAATTCCGGCGTCCTGCAATTTGTCGAGGCAATGATCAATCAACGGTTTGCCAGCCACCTGCACCAGGGGTTTGGGGCGCGATGCGGTTAGCGGCCGCATGCGCTTTCCAAGCCCGGCGGAAAGCACAATCGCTACGTCGCTCGCCAGCGGCTTTTTCATACGGCAAACGTGCCGCCAGACGCGGCGCGAACGTCGGCAGGGATGTTCGCATCAAACCATGCAGCCACAGGAGCAAGCGCAGGATGCGCCAGATCGCGCTCCATCGCCGCCCACACGCGCGGAATGTAATCAAGATAGCGCGGCTTGCCGTCCCGCTTCCACAAACGCACAAAAATACCGACAATCTTGGCGTTACGTTGCGCGCCAAGCCGGGCGTAATCAGCGCGAAAATCATCGCCCTCGCCCGATCGGGAAAGGTAATAATCCAGCATCCTGGCTTCGAGACCGGGTGACACATCGCGGCGTGCATCCTGCAACAGCGAAACCAGATCATAAGCCGCATGGCCCACCAGCGCGTCTTGGAAATCCAGCAGGCCCTGCTTCTCCAACCCTCCCAGAAGCATCACGTTTTCCGCATGATAATCGCGCAGAACCGTTACACCGGGACGCTGCCGCCCAAGCAATGGTGCCAACACTTCATCCCAAGCCGCTGTCCAGCTACGGCTATCAACGTGCAACTGCCGCGCCGGAACAAACCATTCGGTGAACAGCCGTGCCTCACGCTGATACTCGGCCAGCGTATAGTTCGTGAACGGTCCGGGCGACAGGGTCCGCAGCTTGAGCAAGGCGTCAATCGCAACGCGGTAGATCTCCTCCTCGTCTTGCGGCCAGGCATCGAGGTATTCGCGCATTCGCACTTCGCCGAAGTCTTCAAGCAGCACAAAGCCGTCGCCGGCTTGCTCGGCCAGGATGATCGGCGCGCGCATGCCATTGCCTTCCAGCCACTTGGCAGATCGCAGAAACGGTTCGGGGTCTTCATTGGGCGGCGGTGCATACATCAACATCGCAGTGCCAATTGACCGGCGAATGCGGAAGTACCGGCGGAATGATGCATCACCCGGCAAAGGTTCAATCGTAGCGCCAACCCAGCCCGCCTTGTTCAGGAAAGCTTCGGTGCCCGGAGGAATAGTCAGGTCCATAACCCTCGCTCTAGCCAATCGCGCCCAGCCCGCACAATGGCCCTGCGCCCGTTTTCGGTGGATTCAAGCGCAACCGACAAACAACCCGGTTCGTGCGCAAAGCCGCCTGCATTTTCCGGCCATTCTGCCAGCAACGCAGCGCCATGACG
>JADYXV010000065.1 GCA_020853995.1 Novosphingobium sp. | reverse complement strand
TGACGCAGCCGCGTTGAAGGCGAGTGCCGACAAGGTGATTGCGGCGGCCGCCAAGCAGGGTGCACAGTTGCGCGGATGAGCGACCTGATCGAGATCACGAATGGCGAGTTGACCGCGCGGATCAATCCGCTCGGCGCCGAACTGTGGTCTTTGACGGATGGCAACGCCCGCGAATACATGACCGATGCTGACCCCGCGTTCTGGGGCGGGCATGCGCCGCTGCTGTTTCCGATTGTCGGATCACTTAATGGCGATGTTCTGCGGCTGGACGGGCGCGAGTATGCGCTGCCGCGCCACGGCTTTGCCCGCCGTAGCCTGTTTGCGCCGGTGCATGTCGAAGGGGATGAGGCGCGGTTCCGGCTGACCGATTCGCCCGATACACGCAAAGTCTATCCCTTCGGGTTCGTGCTGGAGATGGCATATCGGCTGGACGGAATGACGCTGGCGATGGAAGCCACCGTTACCAATCCCAATGCCGAGGCTTTGCCGTTCAGCTTCGGCTACCATCCGGCATTCGCTTGGCCGTTGCCGGGCGGGGCGGATCAGGCTGCGCACAAGCTGGTGTTTGAAAAGGCAGAGCCGCAGGATGTGCGCCGTGTTGCCAGCGGCACCGGCGTTTTGCTTCCGGAGGCTGAACCAACAATGGTTGTAGGACATGAATTGGCGCTGTCCGAGGACTTGTTCCGCGCCGATGCGGTGATTTGGGACCAGCTCTCCAGCCGGTCTGTGTCCTATGGCGCTGAAGGCGGGGCTTGGCTCGACATCGCTTTTCCCGACACCCCTTCGCTTGGGCTGTGGCAAGTGCCGGGTGCGCGCTTTATCTGCATCGAACCTTGGGCTGGCCATGCCGATCCTGAAGGCTTCGCTGGCGATTTTCGCGACAAGCCCGGGGTGGTTCTGCTCGAACCCGGTCAATCAAGCAGCTTCCGCATGGACGTAAGCCTTCGTCCCGTTTAGGGGCTTGCCCCATGTCCAATCGCCGCACCTTCGCCATCATTTCCCATCCTGACGCCGGTAAGACGACGCTGACCGAGAAGCTGTTGCTTCAAGGCGGCGCGATTCACTTGGCGGGCGAAGTGAAAGCGCGCGGGCAGGCGCGGCGGGCGCGGTCTGACTGGATGAAGATCGAGCAGCAGCGCGGGATTTCGGTGACGTCGTCGGTGATGACGTTCCAGAAGGATGGCATCGTCTTCAACCTGCTGGATACGCCGGGCCACGAAGACTTTTCCGAAGATACCTATCGCACGCTGACGGCGGTCGATTCGGCAATCATGGTGATCGATGCCGCCAAGGGTATCGAGCCGCAGACGCGCAAGCTGTTCGAGGTTTGCCGCTTGAGGTCAGTGCCGATCATTACCTTTGTGAACAAGGTCGACCGCGAAGGCCGCAGCGTGTTCGAGACGCTGGACGAAGTGGCCGATGCGCTGGCGCTGGATGTGGTGCCGATGTCATGGCCGATCGGCATGGGTGGCGTGTTTCAGGGCGTGATGAGCTTTGCCGACGAAACGATTGCGCGCCCCGAAGGCGATAGCCGCGAGTTTCTGGGCAAAGTTGAACCGGCAGTCGATATCCCTGATGATATTGCCGAGGAAATCGAGCTGGCCCGCGCGGGCTATCCCGAATTTGATCTTGAAGCCTATCGCAATGGTGATCTGACGCCGGTCTATTTTGGTTCTGCGCTGAAGAACTTTGGCGTGATCGATCTGATCGAGGCGATTGCCAAATTTGCGCCGCCGCCGCGCCCGCAATCATCCGATCAGGGGATCATTGATCCCGAACGCGCGGATGTGACCGGATTTATCTTTAAGGTGCAGGCCAATATGGACCCGCAGCACCGTGACCGGATTGCGTTCATGCGCATGGTTTCGGGCACGTTCCGGCGCGGCATGAAGCTGACGCCTTCGGGGCTGGGTAAGCCGATTGCGGTGCATTCGCCGATCCTGTTCTTTGCGCAGGACCGTGAAATTGCCGATACCGCCGAAGCGGGTGACATCATCGGCATTCCCAACCACGGCACCTTGCGCGTGGGCGATACGCTGTCGGAACGCAACGATGTGCGCTTTACCGGGCTGCCCAACTTTGCCCCGGAAATCCTGCGCCGCGTCCAGTTGAAAGACCCGACCAAGACCAAGCAATTGCGCAAGGCGCTGGATGACTTGTCCGAAGAGGGCGTGATTCAGGTGTTTTACCCGGAGATTGGTTCACAATGGATCGTCGGCGTGGTGGGGCAGCTGCAATTTGACGTGTTGGTTTCGCGGCTTGAAGCAGAATATAAAGTGGAAGCGGGGCTGGAAGCATCGCCGTTTGACACCGCGCGCTGGATTAAAGGCAGCGAAGCGGCGCTTAAAAACTTTACCGATTTCAACATGTCGAACCTGGCCAAGGACCGCGACGGCGATCCGGTATTTATGGCGCGTTCTTCGTGGGATGTGAGCTATCAGCAGGAACGCAACCCTGATCTGATCTTCTCGGCTACCAAGGAAAGGTAGTCCTGCTTTGTTGTGGGCAGGGGTTGAAACCTGTCGGCATCCGTCGCACGTAGCGGCGATGCAACTTCTTGGTCCTACATCGAACACGTTCATCTCGCAACGCCAGCGGCTTCACTATGTGGACTGGGGTAATGCTGAAAAGCCCCCGCTGCTGCTGGTTCATGGCGGGCGCGACCACTGCCGGTCATGGGACTGGACGGCAGAGGCGCTGCGTGAGGATTGGCATATCATCGCGATGGATCATCGCGGCCACGGTGATAGCGAGTGGAATTCGGACGGCAATTACCGGACGATGGACCTTGTTTACGATGTGGCGCAATTGATCCACCAGTTGGATCTGGCACCGGTGACCATCGTATCGCATTCATGGGGGGCCAATGTCAGCCTGCGCTATGCCGGACTGTTTCCCGAAAACGTGCGCAAACTCGTAGCGATCGAGGGCATCTTTCCCACCACGGGGCATGAGGCGCTGATCAAGAACGTGCCTTTTGCGCGGCGGGTGCGGGAATTCATTATTGAAAAGCGCAAGGCGGCAGGCCTTGTGCCCCGGCGCTATCCCTCTCTGGCAGATGCCTATGCCCGCATGAAGGCAGCGAACCCTTATCTGACGGACGTGCAGGCCCGGCATTTGACGTTGCATGGCATCAATCGCAACGAAGACGGCACGTTCAGCTGGAAGTTTGATCCGCATCTGAACGTGGATGCGGCTCCCTATGATATTTCTCCAGCTTATGTGCAGCAGTTGTGGGGTGCGATCACGTGTCCGACATTACTGTTGAATGGCGCAGACTCGTGGGTGGATAATCCCGAATCTGACGGCCGGATCGATCATTTCAAAAATGCGAAAGTGATCGAGTTCGAAAACGCAGGGCATTGGTTGCATCATGACCAGTTTGCCAAATTTATCGCAACGCTGAAGGACTTCCTCTGACCGGGGTCACGCTAAAAGTTGCCAGTTACAACATCCACAAAGGTGTGGGGCTGGACCGCAAGCGCGATCCCGAGCGCATTTTGACAGTACTGCGCGAGATGGATGCCGACGTGATCGCGTTGCAGGAGGCGGACCGGCGCTATGGCCTGCGTGAAGCGGTGCTGCCGCGCGCGGCGCTGGACGATCACAGCCCGTGGCGCGTGATCGAACCGGGGCATTACGATAGCGCGCGGACAGCCTCCAGCATGGGCTGGCATGGCAATGCCTTGCTGGTGCGGCGCGATATCGAGGTGCTGGGTGCTTGCGCCGTGCCTTTGCCGACGATTGAGCCGCGCGGTGCTGTGTGTGTATCCTTGCGGATTGCGGGCCAGATGGTGCGGGTGATCGGCATGCATCTGGACTTGTCCGGCCTGCGGCGGCGTGCGCAAGTGGAGGCTGTGTGTTCGCATATCGCCGGTCATGACGAGCAGGGCCATGCGGTGATGATGGGTGACTTGAATGAGTGGTCAGTCAAAGGCGGCGCGCTGGCGGCGTTTCGCGCACCGCTGCAGGTTCTGGCGCCGGGGCGTAGTTTCCCCTCGCGGCGGCCATTGGCGCAATTGGACCGGATTGTGATTAGCGAAGGCCTGACCGTTGAAGGTACAGGCGTGCATCATAGTGCACTTGCGGCGGTGGGTTCGGACCATCTGCCGGTCTGGGCAAATTTGCGACTGCCCTGATTTCAGGCAGTCGCCTGTGCTTAAAAATTAGGCAGGCCGAAAATATCGCCCAAGATTCGAGCGCAAGTAGCCGCCCGGCGACCAGTTTTGTTCCCGTAAACACCTGATTCCGTAAAAACGCGTGTTTGGCACGCCCTTTGCTTATCTAACTCTGCCGGCGGGTCGTCCGGCGAGAAGGGTCGCGAAAGGGGGCGTGAATGAAGTTCATCATAGCCATCATCAAGCCGTTCAAGCTCGATGAAGTGCGCGAAGCACTGTCGGCGCTGGGCGTTGCCGGGATGACGGTGTCCGAGGTCAAGGGTTTTGGTCGGCAGAAGGGCCAGACCGAGATTTACCGTGGCGCTGAATATTCCACCAACATGCTTCCCAAGGTGAAGATCGAAATCGCCGCCAGCGACGATCTTGCGCCGCAGATCGTGGAAACGATCCAGCAGGCCGCCAGCACCGAAGCGATTGGTGACGGCAAGGTGTTTGTGCTCGACCTCGCGTCGGCCACGCGCATCCGTACCGGTGAAACCGGGGACACCGCGCTTTGAGCGCGCTTTCCAATTCCGACCTTAGGGGAACCAACATGATCCGTAAGATGATCGGTGGCTTGGCTGGAACGGGCGCTTCGCTCTTCGCCGCAACAGCCGCCATTGCACAGGATGGGCCGATCAAGGCCCCAACCGTTGAACAAATGGCCGGCATGGTCGACAAGGGCGACACGACCTGGATGCTCATCAGCTCCGCGCTCGTCCTGATGATGAGCGTACCTGCTCTTGCTCTTTTCTATGGCGGCCTAGTCCGCACCAAGAACATGCTCAGCGTGCTGATGCAGGTGTTCATGATCGTTTCGGTCGCAGCGCTCGTGTGGGTAAGCTGGGGCTATTCGATGGCCTTTACCAGCGGCGGCCCGTTCGTCGGCGGTTTCTCGAAGATGTTCCTGATGGGCGTGGATGCCACGACTTATGCAGCGACCTTCTCGAACAACGTTTACATTCCCGAATACGCTTTCGTGATTTTCCAGATGACCTTCGCTTGCATCACGCCGGCGCTTATCGTCGGGGCTTTTGCGGAACGCGTGAAGTTCAGCTCGCTGATGGTGTTCACCGTCCTGTGGCTGACCTGCATCTATTTCCCGATGGCGCACATGGTTTGGTACTGGGCTGGCCCGGACTTCCTGCCTGACGCACCGACCGACGCAGGTTTCCTGTGGGCCATGGGCGCGCTTGACTTCGCTGGTGGCACGGTTGTTCACATCAACGCCGGTATCGCTGGCCTCGTCGGCTGCATCATGATCGGCAAGCGCATCGGCTTCGGCAAGGAAGCCACCCCGCCGCACTCGCTGACCATGACCATGATCGGCGCTTCGCTGCTGTGGGTGGGCTGGTTCGGCTTCAACGCTGGCTCCAACCTTGAAGCCAATGGCGTAACTGCGGTTGCCTTCATCAATACCTTCGTCGCCACCGCTGCCGCAGCCGTTTCCTGGGCGATTGTCGAACAGCTTCACCACGGCAAGCCTTCGATGCTGGGCGCTGCAACGGGCGCTGTTGCTGGGCTCGTCGCCATCACGCCAGCCTCGGGCCTTGGCGCACCGATGACCTCGATCGTTCTCGGCCTCGTCGTCTCGCCAATCTGCTACTTCTTCGTCAGCACGCTGAAGAACAAGCTGAAGTATGACGATACGCTCGACGTGTTCGGTGTGCACGGCGTGGGCGGTATCGTTGGCGCCATCGCTACCGGCATTGTCGCAGCTCCTTCACTCGGCGGCCAGGGCGTGTTTGATTACACGGTGTTCCCAGCCGGTTTCGACGCTGACAGCTACAGCATCGCCACGCAGGTGATGACCCAGATCAAGGCTGTCTTGTTCACGGTTGTCTTCTCGGGCGTCGGTTCAGCGATCATCTTCTTCATCGTCGACAAGACCCTCGGGCTGCGTCCTTCGGAAGAAGCCGAGCGTGAAGGCCTCGACATCTCCGAGCACGGTGAACGCGCTTATAACTACTGATTTTACCGAATTGGCGGAGCGGGGGTAACAGATCCTCTCCCTCTCATCCCTCACTCCGCCAAACCTTGTTCCTCCTGCGAACAGACTCAAGGCCGGAAGCGCTAGCCCGCTTCCGGCCCTTTTTTGTTTTCGCAGGTCCTTAAAGCGGCCGCGCGCCAAATCCCTTTTTTGGACGTGTTCCGGTGGCGCGCTTGCCGCAGGGCTGCGTAAACACTAAAGCGCGGACATTATGGCAAACGCACCGCAACCCAAGGACTGGATCCTTGGCATTCACGCATATGTTCCCGGCAAATCCACCGGGGCCGATGGCAAAGTGCTGACCAAGCTTTCTGCCAACGAGAATCCGCTCGGCAGCAGCGCACATGCTTTGGAAGCGCGGCTGCATCTCGGCGATCCGGCGCGTTATCCTGATCCTGACAGCGTTGAATTGCGCCGTGCGATTGGCAAGGTGCATGGCATCGATCCTGCACGCATCGTGATGGGCACAGGGTCGGATGAATTGCTGAACCTTGCCGCGCAAGCCTATGCCGGACAAGGCGATGAAGTGCTTTACGTGCGCTATGGCTTTTCGGTTTACGATATTGCCGCGCGTCGTTGCGGGGCTGTGCCCGTAATCGCACCTGACGCAGATTACGGCACCGACGTGGATGCGCTGCTGGGCTGCGTGACCGAGCGGACGCAAGTGGTGTTTCTTGCCAATCCCAATAATCCGACAGGCAGTTGGTTGCCACGCGCCGAAATCGCGCGGCTCCACGCGGGTTTGCGTCCCGATATCCTGCTGGTGCTGGATGGCGCTTATGCCGAATATCTTGATCCCGAACATGATGACGGCGCGCTGGAACTGGCGGCGAGCGCATCCAATGTGCTGGTCACGCGCACGTTTTCGAAGATCTATGGCCTTGCCGGAGAACGCATCGGCTGGGGCACCGGCCATGCCGATGTGGTCGATATGCTCAACCGCATTCGCGGGCCGTTCAACATCTCGATCAGCGGGCAGGCGACCGGCCTTGCGGCGGTGCGCGATCAGGCCTTTGTCGAGGCATCGCGCCGCCACAATGCCCAGGAACGCGCGCGCTTTGTCGAAAAGCTTGAGGCGCTGGGCAATCATGGCGTGCGGCCATTGCCGAGCCAGGCGAACTTCGTGCTGATCCTGTTTGAAGGCAAGTTGAGCGCAGAGGCAGTCTATACCGGGCTGATGGATCATGGTTACATCACACGCTGGTTGCCGGGGCAAGGCCTGCCGCAAGGCTTGCGCATCACCATCGGCACGGCTGAACAGATGGACGAGATTGCCGCCGCGATCCGCACGATGTGCGAGGCCGCCAAGTGAGTGCGGCCCCTTTCGCCCAAGTAACGATTGTCGGGCTGGGCCTGCTGGGCGGTTCGGTTGGTCTTGCTGTGCAGGCAAACATGCCCAGCGTCCGCGTGGTCGGCTATGATGCCGATGCCGAGGTTCGCAGCAAGGCGCGCGAACTGGGCCTTGCGCATAGCATTGCCGAAACGCCGGTTGCGGCAGCGCAAGGGGCCGATCTTGTTGTCCTGTGCGTCCCGGTGGGCGCGATGGGGGCCGCAGCGGCGGCGCTGGCCGATGGGCTATCGCCCGATGCGGTGATCAGCGATGTCGGATCGTCGAAGGGGTCGGTCGCGCGGGCTTTGGCCGATGCTTTGCCGGGGCATCACATCATTCCGGCCCATCCGGTGGCGGGAACCGAACGCAGTGGGCCGGATGCAGGCTTTGCCACGCTGTTTGCCAACCGCTGGTGCATTGTCACGCCGGGTGAGGACGCAGATCCCGCAGTGGTGGCGCGCGTGGTGGCGTTCTGGGAGGCGCTGGGCGCGCGGGTCGAGACGATGGACGCCGATCATCACGACAAGGTTCTGGCCGTGACCAGCCACTTGCCGCACCTGATCGCCTATACCATCGTCGGTACTGCATCCGATCTGGAAGCGGTGACGCAAAGCGAAGTGATCAAATATTCAGCAGGCGGCTTCCGCGATTTCACGCGTATCGCCGCGTCGGACCCGACGATGTGGCGCGACGTGTTCCTGTCCAATCGCGATGCGGTGCTGGAAATGCTCCAGTGCTTTACCGAGGACCTGACCGAATTGCAGAAGGCCATTCGCAAGGGCGATGGCGATGCGCTGTTCGACCAGTTCACCCGCACCCGCGCGATCCGGCGCGGCATTATCGAGATGGGTCAGGACGACGCGCGGCCGGACTTTGGCCGGTCGGATCACAGCGGCAAAAGCTGAAGCTTCACCCGAGCAGAAACAGCAATGCGATGGCCCACATTACGGTGGTGGATAGCCAGCCGCCGAAGGCGAGGCCGCGGGGGATGGTGAGGCGGCCCATAATGCGCGGGTTGCTGGCGATCATCATTGTGACGACCATTAGTGGTGGGGCAAGCAGGCCGTTCACCACCGCCGCCCAATAAAGCGCACGCATGGGGTCAATCCCGGTAAAGTTCAGCGCTACTCCGCCCAAGGTAGCGAGCGCGATGACGGCATAGAACGCTTTGGCCTCACGCGGTTTGCGGTCCAGCCCTTCGGTCCACCCGAAAGTTTCGCTGACCGCATAGGCGGCAGAACCTGCCAGAACAGGCACGGCCAGCATGCCGGTGCCGATGATGCCGATGGCAAAGAGCGCAAAGGCAAGATTGCCTGCGATGGGGCGCAAGGCATCCGCTGCCTGCGCGGCCGAAGTAACGTCAGTTACGCCATGAGCATTGAGCGTGGCGGCGGTGGCAATGATGATGAAAAGGGCGGTAAGGTGCGAAAAGCCCATGCCGACCAGGGTATCGGTGCGGATGCGCTTGAGTTCCGGACCGGCGCTGCGCGGAGCGATGCACAGCGGTTTGGTGTGGCGACGGTGCTGTTCTTCCACTTCTTGGCCGGCCTGCCAGAAGAACAAGTAGGGGCTGATCGTGGTGCCAAATACGGCGACCAGCGCCATCGTATGTTCACGGTCAAACGTGAACGAGGGGATGACGATGCCGCGCAGGGCCGCACCCCAATCAACGCCCGCGACAAAGACTACGGCAACGTAGGAAAACAACGACAGCGTGGTCCATTTGAGGATGCGGGCATAGCGGGTGTAGCTGATCAGGACTTCGGCCAGTATGCTGATAACGCCAAAGGCGACGGTGAAGGCCAGCACCGGGCCGGGGACCAGAAGACCTAGCGCTGCGCCCATCGCGCCCAGATCTGCGCCCAGATTGATGACGTTTGCGATCAGCAGCAGCATGACCATCCCACGCAGCAGTGCGGGCGGATAATGGCGGCGCAAATTGTGCGCTATACCGCGCCCGGTGGTGGCACCGATGCGTGCGCAGATTGCCTGGATCGACGCGAGCAGCGGAAAGCCGAACAGCATCGTCCATGCCATGCCATAGCCAAACTGTGCACCGACCTGGCTGTAAGTGCCGATGCCCGATGGATCATCGTCGGCTGCACCGGTTACAAGACCGGGGCCGAGCACGTCTAGCAGCGAGCGGGTCTCGTCCGCGTCGTCGGGTTGGATTTTATCCATTCAAAGCGTTGATTGCAGCTTCGACGCGCGCTTCGATTTCCTCGCGCGGCAGGCCGGGGGGGATCTCGTTGCCGAAGCGGTAACGGACGGTGCCTGCTTGTTTCCAGCGGCGATGGTAAAGTGCACCGGTATCGACCGCCACAGGTATGACCGGCAGGCCGAGCAGCTTGTAGATCCCGGCAAACCCGGACTGGAGTTCGCGGCGCTCGCCGTGGGGGATACGCGTGCCTTCGGGGAAGATCACCAGCGGGCGGCCTTCGGCAATGCGCTGGCGCGCCTCGGCAAGCATTGTCCGCAAAGCCTTTGCGCCGCCGTCACGATCCACCCCGATCAGGCCGAAACGCGCGCCGGCTGGCCCCCAACCGGGGATGCGCAAGAGTTCGGCCTTGGCAAATACCACGGGGTTGAGGAACAGCCAGGGCATGTCGATGGCTTCGAAAAACGCTTCGTGCTTTACGGCATAAAGAACGCCGGGGCGGAAGACGGGGTTTTCCAGTTCCACCCTGATCCCAAGGAGATAGTGGCAGCACAGCCGGTGCCAGTGGCTCCATTCGCGCACGACCCAGCGAAACTTGGGTACAGACACGTTCATCAGTGCCAATGCGCCAAGCACATAAGGCACAGAGCCTGCGTAAAACACGGCGTAGAATACAAGGCTGCGCAAGGCAGACATCAATTTGCGGATCATTACCAGCCTATTGCCCATGCCAGCAGCCGGGCCACCAGCTTGTTGTATTCAAGAAACAGAATGCGGAAACTGGGGCGCGAGACGACTGCATCCTGGACGATGACGGTGCCTTCGGGCGCTTCTTCGGCGATATCGAAAATGGCGCGGCGCATGTGCCAGTCGGTTGTGACTACTCGGACCGATTTAAGCTTGTTGTCCGCTATCCAGCGCGCGGTTTCCAGCGCGTTCGACCGGGTATCGACGGCATCATAACCCAGCGTGATGCAGCAGGCCATCAGCGCAGGTTTGACTTTATATTCAACGGCGAATTCGCGCGGGCGCACTTCACGGTCAACGCCGGAAACCAGCAGGCGTTTGGCGGTGCGGCGCTCAAGCAAGCGAAGGGCATGGGGGATGCGGCCTCCGCCGCCGGTAAGCGCGACGATGCCATCGGTGCGGACGGGTTCAGTGGCGGGGCGGGGCAGATAGATGGCGAACCAGATGAAGCCCAGCGCCCACGCCAGCAAAAGCAGCGAAAACAACCGGCGGAAGATGCCGCGCTGGGTCACAACATGCCCCGCAGTGCGCTTAAAACAGTAAGACGCGCGGTGACAACCGCAAGCAGGACTCCGGCCAGCGGGATGCAGCAGATGACCAGCCAATCTGAAAAGCCAAGCCCGACCGATGTCATCATGCCGGAGCCGAGTGCGGCAAATTGATGGCCGAGCAGCGAAATGGCGACCAGTCCCAAAAGCAGCCCGCCGATCCCGCCCGCCGCCGCATCAACCGCCATAGAACGTTGAAAGATGCGCGCGATTTGCGTGTCCGTGCCGCCGAGCATGTGGACGATCTCGATGGTACTGCGATGATTGCCAAGCGCATTGCGTGATGCCAGCAACACCGTGGCAACCGTGGCAAAGGCCAATAGCGCGATCAGGCCGCCTGCCAGCCACTGCAGGCCGCCAATGGCTTCGAAGACCGGGGCGAGCCAGGTGGCCTGTGCATCGATCCGCGCAGCAGGTGCGGACGATTTCAGGCGGGTGCGCAACGATTCAAGCTGTGAGTCATTGGCGGCATCGGACAGCCGCACATCGATCAACGCCGGAACGGGCAGGGCGTTGATATCGTCCCCTGCATTGGTGCCAAGCCACGGTTCAACCAGGGCATCCAGTTCAGCCTGCGGTACCAGCCGTGCCGATAATACGCCTGGTGCGCTTTGAACGCTGGCAAGCGCGGCCTGCGCCTGCCGGTCGCGTTCGCGCGGGGCACCGTGGACGATCTGTACCGTAACGCCGCCGGAAACATCGGCGCTGGCAACGCGGGCGGTATTGCGCAAGGCAAGGCCGCTGGCGGTGGCGACAACGGTCAGGCCGATCATGATGGCAATGACCCACGGCATCGGCCCTGACAGCTTGCCCTGCGGCAGCAGCCGGCTTTCGGCGCTGGCCCGTTCGCGCCATTCGCCCTGAAAGGCTTCGAGTGCGGCAGGAAGCATGCTCATAAGCGGGGCAGTTCAGGGCGCGATGGCGCAGCACCACTGCGCGGCGGATAGCGCAGCGCACCGGTGGGATCGGACAAGCGGCCTTTATCCAGCCGCATTATCAGCGAATCAGGCATCTTCTGGATCAAATGGATATCGTGCGTGGCAACGACAACGGTAGTGCCCAGTCGGTTGAGCGCTTCGAACAGGCGCAGCAGCTTTTCTGCCATGTCAGGATCGACGTTTCCGGTCGGCTCATCCGCGATCAGCATATCCGGGCGGCCGATGACAGCGCGGGCGATGGCGACGCGCTGTTGCTCTCCGCCTGAAAGGGTCGCGGGACGGGCGTGGCTGCGATCACCAAGGCCGACCCATTCGAGCATTTCCGTGACCGGGCGGACGATGTCCTTTTCGGGCACGCCCGCCACGCGCAAGGGCAGTGCGACATTATCGAAGGCCGAAAGGTGCTGGACCAGACGGAAGTCCTGAAACACCACGCCAAGGCGGCGGCGGAAGCCGGGCAGGCGTTCGCGCGGCAGGGTGATGGCATCGGTTCCGAACATGCGGATAAGCCCGCGCGAGGGGCGCTGCGCCAGATACAGCAGTTTGAGCAAGCTGGTCTTGCCCGCGCCCGATGCGCCGGTCAGGAAATAAAAACGCCCGGAAAACAGGGTGAAACTGACATCGGTCAGCACCTCTTTGCCTGTGCCGTAGCGCAGGCCGACATTGTCGAAATGGACAATCTCTGCATCATCGGGCTTGTTCATGTGCAGAAGACTGTATCCGGTTGTTGCGGGCACTTGGTTGCGCCCAAAACAGCTATACGCGGCAATCGATGTGGAAAAAAGGCCATGAAAGCGTTTCTTAGGGGTTGTTGCTATTGTTTCTTGCGGCAAGGGCATGCTTTACCATCGTTATGATCATTGCGTGCCCCGCCTGCTCGACGCGCTATGTCGTCCCTGACACCGCTATCGGTGTGGATGGGCGCACGGTGCGGTGCGCCAAGTGCCGCCATTCCTGGTTCCAGAACGGTCCGGCGCTTGCCGAACGGCCGGTGGTGACGGCTGACGCGGATGTTGGCGCTGATGTTGGGGGGGGCGTAAAAGCACCCTCCGCGCAGCCCCTTGCGCAAACGCAACAGCCGGTGGTTAACCCTGCTGTCGTGATGGCTGCTGCACCGCAGCCTGTGGCAGAAGCCGGTGTTTCACACTGGTCGGATGCGGACGAACCGCCGACGCCTCCGTCCATCCCGCGTGCTGTGCGCCGGTCGCAGGACTTTGAGCCTGAAGATGGTCCTTCGCCGTTCGAACATGAACCGCCGTTCCGTCCACGCCGCAATCCGGCGAAGCTGTGGACCATTGCAGCCGTGATATTTGCGCTGTCGATCATGGGGCTTGGTGCGGCCTTGTGGCATTTTGGCGTGCCGCAGTGGCTGCCTGGTGCAGGCCAGACGTTCGGTGCGGATCGGCCCGATCTGGAATTGTCGTTCCCGCCCGAAAAGCAGGATCGGCGCCAGTTGCCCAACGGCACCGAATACTTCGGCGCAAGCGGTACGGTCAGCAATGTGGGCAAGGATGTGCGCGCAATCCCCGCCATCCTGATCGTTTTACGCGATTCGCGTGACAAGGTTGTGAAAACCTGGGAAGTTCCTGCACCGCAAGATGAGCTTGCGCCCGGTGAAAGCGTGACGATCAATGCCGCTGTAACCGACGTGCCGAAAAGCGCCAAAGTGGCCGAGATCGGCTGGAAGCCTGATTAAATGACAGGCTGGGCATAAAAAACTTCCGATGGTTGTTGCGCCCTTCAAACCTGTTTGCTAGTGGCGCGCTCCTACCCCCCACAGGGAGCCTTTCTTCGGTCCGGCACTCTGTATGATTATGCGGTCGTGGCGGAATTGGTAGACGCGCAACGTTGAGGTCGTTGTGGGCGAAAGCCCGTGGAAGTTCGAGTCTTCTCGACCGCACCATCTCCCCACCCTGAATGGCTTGAAGCCTCAGGCAGTGGGCAATCGGTAGCCTCATTTTTGCGATATGCGGTTTTGCGTGGGCGCTGGTCTTTTCCGCACAACTTTTTCTGCGCCTTCGGAAACTACCAACGCAGTCTGTCGTTGTTAGGGCAGGATGAGACGCATGGTCCTTGGCGGGGGTGTTGGCTACAGCGGCCAATACCCCCGTTTTTCCCAACACCCCCGTTTTTCTATTGTCAGGCCATCGCCATCAGACTGGCGTTGCCGCCCGCTGCGGTCGTGTTGATCGAGATCGAGACTTCGCTGACCAGCATGGCGTCATCATCAGCCGGGCACAGCACCGGAACAATCGGGCCATCCAGCGCGGCTATGGCCCGGGCAATGGCCAACGTGAAGGCCGTATCACCATCGACAAGCGCGAGTGTGTAGGGGCCAGTGCTTTGCCAGCCCGGATTGGCAATGACGGGCGTGCCGCCAAGCGATGCGACGCGCTTTGCCAGTGCTTCGAGCGTGTCCTGTTTCTGCGCTGCGATCAGCACACATCCAACCGGGCGGGTTGCATGGATGTTGCGTTCGCCCACCGGCCCGGCCAATTCGGTTTCGCTTAAGGTGATGGCAGGTGCCGACGGTGCGCTGCTCACCAGACGCCGCAGATAGAGCGGGCCGCCCGCTTTTGGACCGGTGCCGGACAGGCCGTGGCCGCCAAACGGCTGCACGCCGACAATCGCGCCGATCACGTTGCGGTTTACATAGATATTGCCAGCCGAAATCCTGGTTGTGATACGGGTAATGGTTTCATCCAGCCGCGTGTGCAGGCCGAATGTCAGGCCATAACCCCAGGCGTTGATCTGACCGACCAAGGCATCAAGACCGGTGCGGGCAAAGCGGATGACATGGAGGACGGGTCCGAAAACCTCGCGGGTGAGCATGGCGGGATCGGCCATTTCGATGATCGTGGGGACAACGAAAGTGCCTGTCGCGGTGTGCACGCCCGGTGGCAGGCGATGGACCGGACAGCCTTTGGCGCGAAGATCTGCGACGTGGGCTTCGATTGCGTCGCGCGCTTCGGCCGTGATGACCGGGCCGATGTCGGCGCTGAGCTGATCGGTGGGGCCGACCTCCAATTCTGCCAGCGCGCCTTTGAGCATGGTGAGGATGTGATCGGCCACGTCTTCTTGAAGGCACAACACGCGCAATGCCGAACAACGCTGACCTGCGCTGTCGAATGCAGAGGCGATGACATCGGCCACTACTTGTTCGGCCAGGGCCGAACTGTCGACGATCATCGCGTTCTGGCCGCCGGTTTCGGCAATCAGCGGGATCGGGCGGCCTTGAGCGGAAAGGCGTGTGGCAAGCTGGCGCTGGATCAGGCGGCCAACTTCGGTTGATCCGGTGAACAGGACAGCGGTCACCTCGGGCGCGGCGACCAGCGCTGCGCCGATTGCGCCATCGCCGGGCAGGAAGATGAGGGCATCGTCGGGGACACCGGCTTCGTGCAGGATGCGGACGGCTTCGGATGCGATGAGCGGGGTTTCTTCGGCTGGTTTGGCAAGGACCGGATTGCCTGCCATCAGCGCGGCGGCCACTTGTCCAGTGAAAATGGCCAGCGGGAAGTTCCACGGGCTGATGCACAGCGCGACACCGCGCGGTTGCGATCCGGCGAGAACCGGGGCCTGCGTGGCGTAATAGCGCAGAAAATCAATGGCCTCGCGCACTTCGGCGATTGCGTTGGCGGCGGACTTTCCGGCTTCGCGCACGATCAGCGCGATAAGTTCCGGCATGGCTGCCTGCATGGCATCGGCAGCGCGTTCAAGAATGATGGCGCGTGCGGCAACCGGGGCCTGGCTCCAGCGCGATGCAGCGGCGATGCTTGCCGCTGTTGCCGCGGCGTGGGGCAGGGCTTCGCTGACCATGCCGACAACATCTGCGTGATTGGCAGGATTGCGCACTGCACGCGGGGGAGCGGCAGGCAATTCGGCGCTGGGCACGGCATGGCGCATAAGGCTGGACACCGCGCAAAAGCGTGTCGCCAGTTCGCCAAGGGTGTGTTCGTTTGCCAGATCAAGGCCGATGCTGTTGCGGCGGTGCGGGTAAATCGCGGGCGGCAAAGCGATCAGCGGATGGGGCGCGCCGGGATTTGCAGAAGCGGCAATGTCCGCAACAGGATCGGCGATGATGTCTTCCACCGCAACATCAGGATTGGCGATGCGGTTGACGAAGGAGGAATTTGCGCCATTTTCCAGCAAGCGGCGCACCAGATAGGCCAGCAGCGTTTCATGCGTGCCGACCGGTGCATAGATGCGGCATGGACGGTCAAGTTTGTCCGGTCCTACGACTTCGTCATAGAGCGCTTCACCCATGCCGTGGAGGCACTGGAATTCATAAGTGCCAAGCGTGAAGTCCGGCCCGGCCATGCGATAGATCGTTGCCAGAGTCTGGGCGTTATGCGTGGCAAATTGCGGAAATACGGTGTGCTGCGCGGCCAGAAGGCGGCGGGCGCAAGCGATATAGGCGAGATCGGTGTGTGCCTTGCGGGTGTAGACGGGGAAATCGGTCTGTCCGTCCACTTGCGCCCGTTTTATCTCGGCGTCCCAATAGGCGCCTTTGACCAGGCGCACCATGATGCGGCGGCCTGAACGGCGGGCAAGATCGATGATCCAGTCGATCACCATCGGGCAACGCTTGCCATAGGCCTGCACTACAAAACCAAGCCCGTTCCAACCGGCAAGTTCGGGGTCTGTGGCCAGAGCTTCGAGCAGATCAAGCGACAATTCCAGCCGGTCGGATTCCTCGGCATCGATGTTGAGGCCGATGTCATAGCGCATGGCAAGCAAGGCCAGCACTTTTACGCGCGGCAGCAGTTCTGCCATGACACGGGCCTGCTGGGACCGGGCGTAGCGCGGGTGCAAGGCTGACAACTTGATCGAAATGCCGGGGCCTGCATAAATGCCACGCCCCGCCGACGCTTCGCCGATGGCATGGATGGCGGTTTCGTAGTCTGTGAAATATCGGGCGGCGTCATCGGCCGTCATCGCGGCTTCGCCCAGCATGTCGTAGCTGTAGCTGAAGCCGCGTGCCTCCAGCGGGCGGGCGCGTTTGAGTGCTTCGGCAATGGTTTCGCCGCGCACGAACTGTTCGCCCATCAGGCGCATTGCCAGATCGACGCCCCGCCGGATTACGGGTTCGCCGGCGCGGGCCAGCAGGCGGGTCAAGGCGCTGCCAAGGCCGGGATCATCGACGCTTGCGGTCAGCTTGCCGGTCACGACCAGCCCCCATGTGGCGGCGTTTACAAACAACGAGCGGTCACTGCCGGTGTGTGCCAGCCAGTCTCCGCCGGAAATCTTGTCGCGGATCAGGTCATCGCGCGTGGCATTGTCCGGGATGCGCAACAGCGCTTCGGCAAGGCACATCAATGCGATGCCTTCCTGTGTGGACAAGGCGTATTCCTGCACCAGCTGCTCTACGCCGCTTCCCTGGGGCTTGTTGCGCAATGCCTTGACCAGTTGGCGCGCCAGTTTTTGCGCTGAATTGGTGTTTTGCGGATGCAGGGTCGCCTCGGGCAGCAAGGCCTGAACGCAATCGGCTTCTGCACGGCGTGTTGCCGCGGTGATGGCGCGGCGCAAGTCCGGGGGTGTGGCAATTGCGGGTGCGAAGCGGGCGAAGGGAACAGATTTAACCATGGCGCATATTACCATAGGCCAATGCGGCAATGTGTCTTATCACAGGGCGCATCGGAGGCTTTCGGTCTTAAAAATGCAATCTATTGGGCGTATAATTCCATGATGACCAGATCTGATAGGCAATTTGACCAATTTGATCGCAAGATCATCGATCTTTTGTCGCGGGATGGGCGGATGTCGGTCACCGATCTGGCGGCGCAAGTTGGTCTTTCCAAAACGCCTTGCCAGATGCGGTTGAAGCGGTTGATCGATGATGGCGTGATCAAGGGATTCCGAGCTGTGCTTGATATGGCGCAGCTTGGCCTTGATCACATCGCCTTTACCGAAGTGAAGCTTTCAGACACGCGCGAACAGGCGCTGGCCGAATTCAATCAGGGCGTCATGGCAATCCCTGAAATTGAGGAATGCCACATGATTGCGGGGAGTTTCGATTACCTGATGAAAGTGCGCACGGTCGATATCCGCCGGTTCCGGCTGGTGCTGGGCGAGAAAATATCAACCCTGCCGCATGTTTCGAACACATCGACATTCGTGGTGATGGAATCCATCAAGGATCATTCCTGATTGCGGCGATGATCTGATCTTACGTGAAATCCGCGATCCGGAACCCTTGAGCAAAGGCGATGGCAAGGCTTTGCGGATTGAGCCGGTCCAGCATGGGTAACCGTCCCAGGCGTTTGACACCGCCCATTGCACATATCGTGGCTTCGCTGTCTTCCACGCCATCGCCGACGAAAGCGACGCCATGGATGGGCACATTGCGCGCGCGAAGGGCCTCGATGGTGAGCAGTGAATGGTTGATTGTGCCCAGCGCCGTGCGGGCGACGATGATGACCGGCAGGTTCCACATGGCGAAAACATCGGCATAAGTGGTGCTGCGCGTGACGGGAACCAGCGCGCCGCCTGCGCCTTCGATGACCAGCGGGCGGACGTCGGGCAAGGCCAATCGTGCGAGGCCAATTGTCACGCCGTCAATTTCAGCGGCGCGGTGCGGCGAGCAAGGCGTGTTCAGGCGATAGGCTTCGGGCAGGATGTGAGACGTGGGTACGCCCGAAAGCTGCGCGACATGATCACGGTCTGCACCATCATCGAGGCCCGCCTGCACGGGCTTCCAGTAATGCGCCTGAAGCGCTCCGGTCAGCGCGGCGGCGAAGATCGTTTTGCCGATGCCGGTATCCGTGCCGGTGACGACGAACGCGCTCATTTCAGCGCTTCGGCCAAGGCGGCGCCAAGCGCGTCAACATCATCGGGGCTGGCGTTCAGCGTCAGCGATATGCGCAAGCGGCTGGTGCCCTGGGGAACGGTTGGCGGGCGGATGCCGCGCACGTCAAATCCGGCCTTTTGCAGTTTGGCCGCAACGCCCATCGTGCGGGCATCGTCGTGCAGGATCAGCGGCAGGAGTTGCGATCCGGTGGCGACCGCGCCGTGGCGACCCAGCACATGTTCGGCGCGGGCGACCAGATCGTGCAAGGCATCGCGCCGGTCCGGTTCATCGGCCAGCATTCGGATCGCTTCGCGCACGGCAGCGGCGACGAGCGGCGAGGGCGCGGTCGAGAAGATGAACGGGCGGCCACGGTTGACCAGGAAATCACGCACGACGTGCGGCGCAAGGACCAGCGCGCCTTCGCAGCCCAGGGCCTTGCCGCAGGTGCGCAGAACGATGGTATCAGGACGGCCATCCAGATCGGCAGCAAGCCCGCGTCCGTCGCGTCCGAACACGCCGGTTGCGTGGGCTTCATCGATCAGCATTACGGCATCATGGCGCAGCGCCACTTCGGCCATATCGGCCACCGGGGCCATATCGCCGTCCATCGAATAGAGCGTTTCGAACGCCAGCCAGATGCGTCCGGTGTTCCCCGCAGCGCGCCATTCGCGCGCCACATCGTCAAAGCTTTGCGCATCATTGTGTGCCGCGCTTAATGCCGAGGCGCGCGACAGGCGCAGGCCCTCATGCATCGATGCGTGAACGAGTTCGTCATAGACGATCAGATCACCGCGCTGGGGCAAAGTGGAAAGCAGCGCGACATTGGCGGCATAGCCCGCCGAAAAGAACAGTGCGGATTCGCTGCCGAAGAAGCGCGCGGCTTCTTCTTCCAGCAGTTCGTGTTCGGGATCATTGCCGCGCAGCAGCCGCGATCCGCCCGAACCCAGCGGAACGCCGCGTCCGATGGCATCTTGCACAGCCTTGGCAAGGCGGGGCGAGGACGACATCGCAAGGTAATCATTCGAGGCAAAATCAATGCCCCGGCGCGGGGTGAGCGAACGCAACCGCGCCTTTTCGCCCAGCGCTGCCAGATCAGCGGTGTGGGCGGACCAGATCTTGCCGGTGCGGGTGGATGCGTCCGCCATCAGGCCGCGCAACCTCCTGAACAGCCTCCGACGGCTTTCATCGCACGCCCTTTGATCTCACGAAGCGGCTCTTCGCCTTCCATTGGCTTCAGGCCAAGGCGGGCCATCATCGCGGCATCGGCATCATCGCCCGCATTGGCGGCGGTCAGCAGCTTGTCGCCGGTGAAGATGGAGTTCGCGCCCGCCATGAAGCAAAGCGATTGCGTGGCCTCGCTCATCGATTCACGGCCCGCGGACAGGCGAACCATTGACAGCGGCATTGTGATGCGCGCCACGGCCACGGTGCGGACAAATTCGATATCGTCGATCTTGGCGAGCGGCGTATCAGCCAGCATGTTGCCCAGAACGGTGCCTTTGACCGGCACGAGCGCGTTGACCGGCACGCTTTCAGGGTGCTGTTCCATCGAGGCCAGCGCGTGGACAAAGCCGACGCGATCGGCGCGGGTTTCACCCATGCCGACGATGCCGCCAGAACAAACGTTGATCCCGGCATTGCGCACATTATCAAGCGTTTGCAGGCGATCTGCAAAAGTGCGCGTGGTGATCACATCGCCATAGCGTTCGGGCGATGTGTCGATGTTGTGGTTGTAGTAATCGAGGCCCGCCTCGGCGAGCTGGGTGGCTTGGCCGGGCGTCAGCATCCCCAGCGTCATGCAGGTTTCAAGGCCCATTTCGCGCACGCCTTTGATCATGGCGATCACGGCGGGCATATCGCGCTCTTTGGGGTTGCGCCATGCGGCACCCATGCAGAAGCGTTTTGATCCGGCATCGCGGGCTTGTGCGGCCGATTGCAGCACAGCCTGCACTTCCATCAGCTTGGTCGCCTCAACGCCGCTATCGGCCTTGACCGATTGCGAACAATATCCGCAATCTTCCGGGCAACCGCCGGTCTTGATGGAAAGCAGCGTGCACAACTGGATTTCGCCCGCGCGATGGTGCGCGCGATGCACTTCGGCGGCGCGGAATACCAGTTCGGTGAACGGCAAATCGAACAGCGCGGCGATTTCCTCGCGCGTCCAGTCGGAACGGACACCGGTAGGAGCGGTGGTGTCGGCGATGATGCTTGCATCTCGCTGCATAAGCGCGGTTTCCTGCACGGTCGGCGTCCTTGTATTCCAAGTTGTAATCTGTGTTCGAAGCGGCCCTTAGCGCAAATATCATGGCGTTGCGCCAGTGAATTAGCAAAGTTGCAATCGGTGAAATTGCAATTGTTGCTGGCGCTTGCAAAACGGGGCAGTTGACACCGGCTGCTACTGCGCATTGATAGGCCCAGTCTATCAGACCAGTCTATCAGATAAGCGCACCTGTTCCATGCATTTTCGCCAACTCCGCTATTTCGTGACCATTGCCCGTCTGCGCCACTTTGCGCAAGCAGCTGCGGAATGCGGGGTTTCGCAACCGACGTTGTCAGCAGGGCTGCTGGCGCTTGAACAGGAGGTCGGGCGGCGGTTGGTTGAGCGTGATCGCCGCTTTATCGGCCTGACCAGCCACGGCGAGGCGATGCTGCCCTGGGCCGAGCAAATCCTTGGCGCGGTTAACAGCATGGCCAGTTCGGTCGCGGCCAGTTCTGCGCCGATCAGTGGCGAGTTCGGGCTGGCGGCCATTCCGGCCGCGCTGCCGTTGGTCGGACTGTTTGCCGAGGCCCTGCTGGCACAAAATCCGGGCCTGACATTGTCGGTAAGATCGGCCACCTCGCGCGAGATCGAGCGGTCCTTGAATGCGTTCGAGTGCGATGCGGGGTTGACCTACCTTGATCACGAACCCGCCGGGAACGTGCTTTCCGTAGCGCTTCATGCCGAACGCTATCTGTTCGTCACACGCGCAGGCGCGGGGTTCGACGGGCGCAGTGCGATCACTTGGGAAGACGCTGTTACCCAACCGCTTTGCCTGCTTCATCAAGGCATGCAATTCCGCCGCATTCTGGATTCGCGGGTCAAGGCGCAAGGACTGGCAATTGCACCGCGCGCGGTGGCTGACAGTTATGTGGCACTGTTTGATATGGTCCGGTCGGGCGGCTTTTCCACCGTTGTTCCTGATACTTACGCACACCTTCTGGAAGGGCTGGAATGGGCGCGGCTCCTGCCGTTTGAGGGGGAAGCAGAACGGCGCAGGATCGGGCTGGTCGTGATGAACCGCGCGCCGCTGGGGCCATTGGCGAGCGCCGGTCTGGCGGCAGCGCGCGCGCTTGCTTTGGTTTGATAGGATTCTTCTATTAAACATCAGCTCTTTTAATTTGACCTGAGCTGCATTTGGCTGAAATCAGGAAGCAAGATGGATAACATTCAACAGATCATCGCCACCCACGCCGGGCGTGAAGGGCCGCTGCTGCCCATTCTGCATGACGTGCAGGCAGAGTTCGGGCATATTTCGGAAGAGGCAATCCGCACGATTGCGGCGGCGCTGAACCTTAGCCGAGCCGATGTGCACGGCGTTGTCAGCTTCTATCACGACTTTCACGAAGCGGTGGAGCCGCGCGCGGTGCTTAAGCTGTGCCGTGCCGAAGCGTGTCAGGCGCGCGGGGTTGAGGCGCTGGCGGCGGGGCTGGTGGATAATCCGCGTGTGAAAGTTGAGGCGATCTACTGCCTTGGCCTGTGCAGCGTGGGGCCTAACGCGATGGTGGGTGACAAGGTGCATGCCCGGCTTGATGCCGCCAAACTGGGCGCGCTGGTGGAGCAGCTGGCATGAAGGTCGTTCGGATCAGCGACGATGCGCTTGCGCTGGCTTGCGGCGCGGATGATGTGGCTGCTGCGTTTGAAGCGGCGGGTTGCACGGTTGAGCGGGTGTCATCATGGGGCATGCACTGGCTTGAACCACTGGCCGAGATTGACGGAAAGGGCTTCGGACCGCTTGCGGCGGGCGATGTGGCAGCGGTGCTTTCAGGTACAAGCGCCAAGGCGATTGGCGCGATTGAGGACCATCCGTTTATCGCCAGGCAGCAACGTTTCACGTTTGCCCGCGCGGGCAAGACGCGGCCTTTGAGCCTTGAGGATTACGCGGCACATGGCGGCTGGCAGGGCTTGGCCAAAGCGCGGGAAATTGGCGGTGCGGCCACCATCGCGCAAGTGACCGAATCCGGCCTGCGCGGGCGCGGAGGGGCAGGGTTCCCGGCGGGGATCAAATGGAACACGGTTGCGGGTGCCGTAGCCGATCAGAAATACATCGTCTGCAATGCCGATGAGGGCGACAGCGCGACATTTGCCGACCGTATGGTGATGGAGGGCGATCCCTTCATGCTGATCGAGGGCATGGCGATTGCCGCGCTCGCTGTCGGCGCGTTGCACGGGTACGTTTACATCCGCAGCGAATATCCGCACGCGATTGCGAAGATGGAAGCCGCCGTGCGGGCATCGGCGCATCTGGTGGCTCCGTTCGTGCTGGAAGTGCGGGTTGGCGCGGGCGCATACGTGTGCGGGGAAGAAACTTCGCTGCTCAACAGTCTTGAGGGCAAGCGCGGCGAAGTGCGGGCAAAGCCGCCGCTGCCCGCGCTGGAGGGGCTGTTTGGCAAGCCAACCGTGGTCAACAATGTGCTGACGCTGGCGGCAGTGCCGTGGATCATGGCCAATGGCGCAGCGGCCTATGCCGCCGTCGGATTTGGCCGTTCGAAGGGCACCATGCCCATCCAGATTGCGGGCAATGTCAAGCACGGCGGGCTGTTTGAAGTGGGCTTTGGTGTCACATTGGGCGAATTGGTGATGACTGTGGGCGGGGGCACGGCTTCGGGCCGTCCGGTGCGCGCGGTTCAAGTGGGCGGGCCATTGGGGGCCTATCATCCGCCCGCCGATTTTCACCTGCCGTTTGATTATGAAGCCTTTGCCGAAGCCGAAGGCCTGATCGGCCACGCCGGTATCACGGTGTTTGATGATAGCGCCGACATGAGCGCTCAAGCGCGCTTTGCGATGAATTTCTGCGCGGTCGAATCATGCGGCAAATGCACGCCATGCCGGATCGGATCGACGCGCGGGGTAGAATTGATCGATCGCATCCGTGCGCGGTCAGGCCGCTCGGCTGATAAGGTCGAGGCGCTGCTGCAGATGCACAATGCGCGCAAGGCCGAAAGGTCGTTGGGTGATGAGATCGCGTTGCTTGAAGACCTTTGCGAAACGATGAAGTTCGGCTCGCTGTGCGCGCTCGGCGGGTTCACGCCTTATCCGGTCCTGTCGGCGCTGCGCCACTGGCCCGAAGATTTTGGCGCACCTGCCGAACGGGAAGCTGCAGTGTGATCCTTGGCGCAGTCCTTGCAGGCGGACAGTCCACACGCTTTGGCAGCGACAAGGCGATGGCGCAGCTTGGCGGGCGAACGCTGTTGGCCCTTGCGGTTGATGCGCTGGCGGGCCTGTGTGATGCGGTTGTGGTGGTGGGGCGTGAAACTGCACCTGCGCCGACCTTGCCCGACTGGCCCCGTGCCGGGATGGGACCATTGGGCGGCATCGCGGCGGCGCTGCACCATGCGCGCGATGCTGGCTTTGCCGAAGTGTTGACTTGCGCGGTCGATAGCGTGGGGTTGGGCGATGATTTGATTGTCCGGCTTGGCGCTGCGCCTGCCTATTGCGCGGATCAGCCTGTGATCGGTCTATGGCCGGTCAGTGCTTCGGCTGCGGTTGATGCCATCCTGAAGGGCCAAGGCCGCCATTCGATGCGCGCTTTTGCCGAGAGCATAAGCGCGCGGGCTGTGCATTTTGACATAAAACCTGCTAATATCAATACACCGGCAGACTTGAACGCTGCCGAGGAGCAATCCCATGGGCTATGAACGGCAAGCAGATTTCGGCACACCGGAGGTCCGGTCGGGCACCGAGGTGACATGCTTTATCGATGGCCGCGAAGTGAGCGTGCCTGCCGGAACCACGGTGATGCGCGCCGCCGCGCTGACAGGTGGATCGATCCCCAAGTTGTGCGCTACCGATAATCTCAAGCAGTTCGGGTCTTGCCGCCTGTGTCTGGTCGAGATTGACGGGATGCGCGGCACGCCGGCATCTTGCACCACGCCGGTTGCACAAGGCATGA
>JADYXV010000064.1 GCA_020853995.1 Novosphingobium sp. | reverse complement strand
GTGTTGGAGGCCTGTGTCGCGAACATTGAGAAGTCCCAGATGCCATGAAGAAACATTGGCAGCATGAGTGACCCACTCAACCGTCTTACGACATAGAGCGCACTGCCGGCGAGGAATGCGAAAACGACCTGGATGGATGCGGCCACTAACCCGGGTCCGAAAAAGGCATTGGGCAGATGCATCAGGCCGAAGAGCAGTGTCGAACCGAACCAGACCAGAAATTCGCTGTTCGTCTTGCTGCGCAGGCCCACGACCAGAAATCCGCGTGTCACGGCTTCCTCGTTGAAACCGACCAGTATGCCGGCAAGGACCAGCATGCTGACGTGATAGAAGCTCATCGCCGCCCAGTTGTTCAGCGACATGTTTAGAATGACCACCGACATCCAGACTGCGACGACGATCCACAGTAACATTTTCGGGCGGGCTGGCGATGCCTCGTGCAGGATTGGCTGCTGCCAGCCGGTGTAGCGCATAGCGAGCATCACAAATGCAAAACCCAGGGTAAGCGACAAGACAATGCTTTTGAAAACAACCCCTTCCGCGACCATGTTGAGATAGTCAGCCCCGACCGCGAACCAAGTTGCGTAGATGATCAGGTTGTACACAATGTACAAGACAAACGCGGTCAGAAAATTGGGTGCAATGCGCATATCGCTGATCCCCCGTGGCCAACGGATGCGGTCCTTTCCGCATTCGTCTTGACGGTCAGTCTGCCGGTGTTTCGGTCTGCCTGCAAGTCAAAGCATATTTCCACTATACGAACGCAATAATTGGACATAGCCTGCGGTCAGTCCTTTGGATCTGTCCGAGTATTGCGGTTCGTACAACTGCACTGTGCGTTTCACCGAACAGGGATGATGGAGGGATAATTCGATGAACAAACTGTCCTTTGCTATTGCAGCGGGAACCCTTGCGCTTTGTGCGGCGGCACCTGCTTCAGCCCAGTCTTCGCAGCGCATTGCGTTTGCGCGGGGGAATGACAATGCCGCGGTGAGTGGTTCAATTTCGGGCCGCCAGTATCGCGACTACATCGTCAATGCGCGCGCGGGCCAAAGGCTGGGCGCGTCGCTGAGCACCCGCAATCCGGTGTGCTATTTCAACATTCTGCCGCCCGCCAGTGATGGCACGGCGATTTATAACAGCTCGATCGATGGCAACGATGCCACCAATATCGTTCTGCCGCGCTCCGGCGATTATCGCATCCGGGTTTACCTGATGGGGAACCGCAATCCGGCCAAATACACGCTTTCGGTATCGGTGATGAACTGAACAACCATGGGGGATAGAATGCGAAAGGGGCTAACCGGCCTGTTCATTGTCGGAATGTTGGTGATTGGAAACGCCCCGGCGTTCGCTCAGGGAAGCGCAGCTTCGTCAGCAGTGGAGTTTGCGCGGCAGGCGGACAAGCTGAAACCCGGTGAATGGGTTTGGGCCGAAGAGGTGTCGCCGGTCGGCCCTGTCCTTGTCTACGTCAATCTGGAACGGCAATTGGCGACCGTCTTCCGGAATGGCGTCCGCATCGCGGTGACCACCGTATCCTCAGGAAAGCGGGGACATGAAACACCGACAGGCGTGTTCACGATCCTCCAGAAAGACGCGAAACACCGGTCGAGCACCTACAACAACGCGCCCATGCCGTATCAGCAGCGGCTGACCTGGGATGGAGTTGCGCTGCATGCCGGTGGTCTTCCGGGCTATCCGGAAAGCCATGGCTGTGTGCACTTGCCGATGACCTTTGCGGCGAAACTGTTCGCCACGACGGACATGGGCGGAACCGTCATTGTTGCTGGCCGCGCCGGAAGCGTTGCCAGCGCGCCCAGGGCAGGTGTTCTGGCACCAGCCAATGCGAAAGGTGTCGGTATTGCTCATCAACCACTCGCAGCGGGTGAGGCTTTTCGATGGCAGCCTGAACTGGCGCCTTCCGGGCCGGTTTCCATCGTCATATCCCGAACTGATCAGCGCGTTGTGGTCCTGCGCAACGGCATAGAGATTGGCCGCGCCAGAGCCGAAGTTCCAAACGATGACTTCGCGTCGCATGCCTATCACTTTTCTGCTGAAGCAGACGGTCATGGGAAATGGATCGTGGCCGCGCTTCCGGGGCATCAGGGCGAAGCAGACCATGTTCTGGATCCTTGGCTCGCTTCTAGAATCCGGATGCCGGAAGGGTTTCATCAAGCCATCAGCCAAGTGATCAGACCCGGCACGGTTGTGCTGCTGACAAGTTCATCCGTTCTGCCCACGAACAGCGGCACCCGGATGACAATACTTGCCGCGAGCAAATGACAATTCGCGAAAGGAAACCGGCGCAAAAGAGCCGCGAACAAGAGGAGAGCGGATGATGATGAAGCGTTTGTTTGCAGAGATGCTGGGCACGTCCTGGCTGGTTCTCGGTGGGTGCGGCAGCGCCGTTCTGGCGGCTGCATTTCCGGATGTGGGCATCGGCCTCTTAGGCGTATCACTTGCCTTTGGCTTGACGGTTGTCACGATGGCCTATGCCATCGGACATATCTCGGGCTGCCACCTCAACCCTGCTGTCACCGTCGGCCTGTATTGCGGCGGCCGCTTCCCGGCGGGGGAAGTCCTTCCCTATATTGCTGCCCAAGTTGTTGGCGGCGTTTTAGGGGCAGGAGTCCTGTATTTGATCGCCAGCGGCAACGCAGATTTCTCGCTGGCTGGCGGCTTCGCTGCCAACGGTTTTGCCGAACATTCCCCCGGCGGATACACGATGATGTCGGCTCTCATCGCAGAAATTGTCATGACCTTTGCTTTCCTGTTCGTCATTATGGGGGCAACGCATGGCAAGGCGCCTGCCGGCTTCGCGCCGCTCGCCATTGGCTTGTGCCTGGTGCTGATCCACCTCATTTCGATCCCCGTGACGAACACATCGGTCAATCCTGCGCGTAGCACCGGACCGGCGGTATTCGTGGGCGGATGGGCGCTTCAGCAGCTTTGGCTTTTCTGGGTCGCACCGATCGTCGGTGGCGCGCTTGGCGGAATAACCTATCGCTGGCTGTCGACCGAGGATTGAGGGGCCACCAGCTCAATATCGAGCAGGTCTTCAAAAAACAGGCTGACCAGACCTGTCTGGCTGGACACACCGGCCTTGGCATATACTTTCGTCAGTTGCGCGCGGACGGTGCCCTCGGCCGTCCCGCGTAACTCTGCAATTTGGGCGACGTTGCAGCCCTTGAGTGCGAAGAGCGCAACATCTGCTTCGCCCTCAGTCAAATGCCATTGGTCGAACCGGGCGCGGATATGATCGGCAAGGGCGCCTGACGCAACGGCAAGCGCTTCTTCCCGCCGACGTGCCTCGGCAAGCAGATTGCGGACCTGAAACAGGCCAAAACCGATGCCTGCCAGCAGCGCAAAAGATACGAGTGTCTCGATGGCGACGTGGGTTCCCCAGCCACCGGCTTGAATATCGCCCACGGCATCGGCGACGAAGAACACCGCACCAAATGCCTGAAACACCACGATTG
>JADYXV010000063.1 GCA_020853995.1 Novosphingobium sp. | reverse complement strand
GGGCTGGCTGAACAGTTCAAGGCTGCGTTTGACCGCTTCGGCCTGCCCAACGGCCCACATCCGCATGCCGTTGGTCTTGCCGCCCTTGCGCTGCACATAATCAGCATCTTCATCGTGGTGTTGCTGGAGCGTGGTGAACAGGTCCAACTCGAACGAGATGCGCGGGTGGCCTGCTGCCATGATGCGGTGCGCGATGAACTGGCCCTTCGCATCGCCCGAAAAGTGGCAATCGAGGCAGACTTGCGCCTTGACCTGCGGTCGCGTCAGATCGGTCATGCCCTGGGCCACATTGCGGGCGTGGCTGGCACCGACGGTGTAGTGGCTTGCCAGCCAACCGCCCGAAGCACCGTGGCAAGCCTCGCAATCAACGCCATCGGAAACGCGGGCAGTGCCCGGTGATGTGTGGCATCCGGCGCATTCGCGCTGCACGCCTGCACCATCAAGCCCCATACGGCGCACGATCGCTTGCCCGCGAGGCTCTTGCACCACTTTCCATGCGCGGCTGTGGGCACCTGATGGCGAGGAATCTTCCTGCCAGCGTAGCACTTCATCCTGCCGAACGACCGCGCCATCGGCCGCGCTACGTCCGTGGCAGGTTGAGCCTGCACACGAAGCCACGCCTTGATGGCCACGCAAGGTATCTCCTGCGCTTTGCGCCTGAACTGCATCCGGGGACACCAGCGTCGCTGCCCCAAGCGCGGCTCCGGCCATCGCCAGACACGCGGCTACTGCCATCGCACCTGAACGCGGCACAGCCCGGCATGCCGCAATCAGCCGCCGAAAAGACACAAATTTGTCGAGCATTGCCCCAAGTCCCCACTGGTCTGCCCGTAGCCTGACTTTTGCCCTGTGCTGCGCGCCTGCCAGAAGTGCTGCAATGCGACCCCGATACCTATGACTAGGCTAGACAGAGCATATCGTTCAAGGGCCTATTCATGTTTCCGACAGATTTCTGGTCACATATACAGACCCTTGTCACGATCACTGGCGGCGGATCACCAGATTGCGGATTTCGGACATGTCTTCCATCGCAAAGCGGATACCTTCGCGGCCCAGCCCCGAATCTTTCACGCCGCCATAGGGCATATTATCGACACGATAGCTCGACACATCGTTGACCACGATACCGCCAACGTCGAGCCGGTCCCAGGCCTCCATGACCTTGTGCAGATCGGAAGTGAATAAGCCCGCCTGAAGGCCGAACTTGCTGTCGTTCACCTCATCAAGAGCAGCGTCCCAGTCGGTGAACTTGGACAGGATCACGACAGGGCCGAACGCCTCTTCGGTATAGACATCCATATCGCGCGAGCAGCCCTCAAGCAGCGTGGCCGCAAGCATATTGCCCTCGCATTGCCCGCCCGCCAGCAGGGTTGCGCCACCAGCCACCGCGGCATCGATCCATGATTTCAGCCGCTGCGCTTCCTTGGCCGAGATCATCGGGCCGATGAACGTGTCGCGGTTCTTGGGATCGCCGGATTTCAACGTTTTGACTTTGGCCGCCAGCATATCGCGGAACCGGTCATAAATGTCGGCGTGGATGATCACGCGCTGCACGTGGATGCATGATTGGCCGGACTGGTAGTACCCGCCAAACACGATGCGGGCGAGCGCATGATCCAGATCGGCGTCCTTATCAACCACGACCGCCGCATTTCCGCCCAGTTCCAGCACAACCTTTTTCTTGCCAGCCTTTGCCTTCAACGCCCAACCCACATCAGGCGATCCGGTAAAGGACAGAAGCTTCAGCCGTTCATCCGTAGTGAACAGATCTGCGCCATCACGGCTGGCGGGAAGGATCGAGAATGCGCCTTCGGGCAGGATATCGCATTCTGCCAGAACCTCGCCCATGATGATCGCGCCCAGCGGCGTCATCGAGGCAGGCTTCATCACGAACGGGCAACCCATCGCGATGGCAGGCGCGATCTTGTGCGCAGCAAGGTTCAGCGGGAAATTGAACGGGCTGATAAAGCTGCACGGCCCAATGGGCACGCGCTTCCACATGCCCATATAACCCTTGGCGCGCGGGCTGATGTCGAGCGGCTGGATTTCGCCATAATTGCGCGTCGATTCCTCGGCTGCGATGCGGAAGGTGTCAATCAACCGCCCCACTTCGCCTTCTGAATCGGCGATGGGTTTGCCCGCTTCGATGCACAGCGCATGGGCCAGTTCATCCCTGCGTTCGGCAAAGCGTTTGACGCAGTGGTCCAGAACATCGCGTTTTTCATAACTGGCCAGCCGCGCCATTGGCTCCGTTGCCCGGACGGCACCGGCAATGGCCTCGTCAATCACATCGGGCGTGGCAAGGGCCGTACGGAAGGCGACTTTGCCAGTGAACTTGTCAGTCACCGCAAGGTCGGTGTTGGGCTGTACCGCCTTGTTGTTGAGGTAGAGCGGGTAGACGTCTTTGAGCTGGGACATAAAACTCTCCTCCCTCCCGCCAACGGGAGGGGCCGGGGGTGGCCTTGACGGAAGGACGACATGCCCTCCCAAACCCCTCCCGCATGCAGGACAGGGACTTTGGACCTAAAGCGCCTTTGACAGCTCCTTGATGTCCTTGTTCAGGATCTGGTCGTTCTCCGAATAATCCACAGGGCATTCGATCAAGTGTACTCCCGGCGTTGAATTGCAGTGCGCCAAAAGTTCCTTCAGGTGCGCAGCGCTCTCCACGCGATAACCGTTCGCGCCATAGCTTTCAGCATATTTGACGAAATC
>JADYXV010000062.1 GCA_020853995.1 Novosphingobium sp. | reverse complement strand
CAGCAGGCCATTTTGGTCAAATCCCTGCGGGACGCCGGAATGGCTTCCATCTCGAACAGACAGGTGCTTGGAAAGGCAACCAGCCTTCCCGGCGCACCTGTCCGTCCGATATGTTCGCCATTCCGGCACCTCGAAGGCGGGATTAATAGGTCCTGACCCTAAGCATCAGGCATCAAGCTTCGTAAGGCAGGCTGCGGACGCGCTTGCCGGTCAGGCTGCTGATCGCGTTGGCAATCGCCGCGATTGCCGGAGGCATCGCCGGTTCACCAAGGCCGGTTGGCGGATTGTCCGTCTTGACCATCGAAATCTCGATTGGCGGCACAACGTCGATACGGGGCAAGGTGTACCCATCGAAGTTTGCGACCTGGACTTGCCCGCCGGTGATCGGCACTTTCAAGCCCGAAATGACGTGGCCCATACCATCGATCATGGAACCACGGATTTGCTGTTCGGCATTGAGCGGGTTGATGATCGTACTGCCGATGTCGCCAGCCACCCAGATTTTGCTGACCCGGATGCTGCCATCGTTTGCGCTGACACAATCGGCAACCACGGCGAAGTAGCCCAGGTGGCTGAAGAAATAGCCAAAACCACGACCCTTTACCGGCGTGTCACCCCATTTGGCAATTTTGAGCGCCTCGCGGATCACACCGGCAGCACGGCCCGTGTCATAGGGGGGTGGCTGGAAGTAATCGGGCAATCCGGGAATTTTTGGTGCCATGATGACGCGCTTGTCGCCCAGCAGTTCAAGCAGGAGCGCAGGCAGCGTCTTGCCCGATGCGCTGGCCACTTCGTCCAGAAAACCTTGCGTGGCAAAGGCCAGCGTGTTTGACGCAGGCGCGCGCAGCCAACCCAGCGGGATGTTGCTGTCCAGCACGGTCATGCCAAGATCGGCATTGGCGAGCACGTTGGCCGGGAACACATCACCGGGCAGTTCCGCGCCACGGCCAGGTTTTCCGCCAGCGCCAAACGTGACGAGGTGATCGCGGAAGGCCACCATTTTGCCTGCTGCATCCAGGCCTGCCTCAAACTGGTGGAAGCCCCCGGCGCGGAAGAAATCAAGCTTGAAGTCTTCTTCGCGGTCATAAATCAGCTTTACCGGAGTGCCCGGCATGTCGCGTGCGATTGTGGCGGCAAACACCATGTAATCGTTCTGCAAGCGCCGCCCGAAACCACCACCGATGCGGGTGATGTTGATCGTGATGGCTGATGTTGCCAGGCCGAGCGTCTTGGCGACAAGCTTCAAGCCTTCTTCGGGCATCTGGCTTGGCGCCCAGATTTCCAACTTGCCGTCCTTGAACAAGGCGGTGCAATTTTGTGGCTCAAGCGTGGCATGCGCGATGAAGGGATAGCTGTATTGCGCCTTGATGACTTTGGCAGCCCCTGCCAAAGCGGCACCGGTATCACCCGATGCGTGAACGGCTGCGGCGGGTTTGCCGGCAAAGGCGGCCTTGGCAGCGGCAGCAAAAGCGGCGTCGGAGTGCTTTTCACGCCCATGATTATCCCACTGGACGCTGATCGCCTTGCGCGCCTGATTTGCAGTCCACCAACTGTCAGCGACGACAGCCAAGCCGTCAACCGGGCCGTCTTCCTCACCCAGTTGACGCAGGACCATGACCTTGCGGACACCGGGCAGAGCCAATGCGGCGGCGGCATCGTGGCTGCGCAGGACAGCACCGCGTACCGGCGCGGTGAGCAGGGCTGCGTGCACCATGCCAGGCAATTGGGTGTCGATCCCGAACAAGGGTTTGCCTGCCACAATGGCGGGCGTATCGGGGCCGGCTATGGGACGGCCGATAATGGAAAACCGGGCCGGATCTTTCAGCTTGAGCGTTTCGACCGCAGGCACAGCCTCTTTTGCCGCAGCCTGAGCCAGCGCCGCATAGGGTGCGCGGCGGCCTGTCGCGGCGTGGATCACTTCGCCATTGGCCGTTGACAGCTCGGCGACAGGGGCGGCCCACTGCTTTGCGGCGGCTGCCACAATCATGGCTCTGGCCGTGGCGCCCGCCTGACGCATGGGCATCCAGTTCATCGGAGTGGATACGCTGCCACCGGCGAACTGTTCACCAAACTTGGTTTGATCGGCCACGGCCTGTTCCACCCGAACAGCTGACCACGCAACGTCCAGTTCTTCGGCGATCAGCATCGGCAACATGGCTTTTACGCCTTGGCCAATCTCGGGATTTTTCGCGGTGATCGTCACAGTGTTATCAGCATTGAGCTGGACATAGGCGGTGAGCTTTGACGCTGCGGCCGTGGTGCGCTTGCCTTGGGCAGCGGCAAATTCGATGTCGAAAGCGAGCGCACCGCCAGCGGCGAGCATGGCTTTGAGCGCAAAGCGGCGGTCGCCCGCCAGAAGAGCCTTATCAGACATTTGTGCCTCCTGCGCGCCCTGAAGCCTTGAGAATGGCATCGCGGATGCGGTGATAGGTGCCGCAACGGCAAAGGTTGCCTGCCATGGCTGCGTCGATTTCATCATCCTTGGGCGCAGGGTTGCTTTCCAGCAGTGCCACTGCGCTCATGATCTGGCCGGCCTGGCAATAACCGCATTGCGGCACGTCAAGATCAACCCATGCAGCGCTGACCTTTGCGCCGACGGGAGTTGCAGCGACACCTTCAATCGTGGTGATTGCGGCCGTTCCGACCGTATCAAGCGTGGTGAGGCAAGCGCGGATAGCCTGACCGTCCATCAGTACCGTGCACGCTCCGCAAAGGCCTTGGCCGCAGCCAAATTTCGGGCCGACATAACCCAGATCCTCGCGCAGCACCCATAGCAGCGGCTTGTCCGCAGGCACATCAACCTCGCGGGATTGCCCGTTGACCTTGAGAACGGTCTTCATTTTCGTAATTCTCCTAGGGACAAGCGACTGAACACCTGTTGTTTTACAGTGGCGATAACTCTTGTCCGGCGCAAGTCTGTCAGAGGGCAGTGGCGTGTCTTTGTTGCTGGTGGTACGCCTTGCCGTTGCCGATACGACCGGAAGTAAAAATGATGACGCCATACCGCTATTCGCGCATCGCAATGGCTTTGCATTGGGCCATTGCCGCCTTGCTGGCGTTTCAGCTTGGGCTGGGCTGGCGCATGGTTGATCTGGGCAGTGCAGCAGCGATGTACGCGCCGTTTCAATTGCACAAAAGCATCGGCATCCTTGTCCTTGCGCTCAGCCTGGTGCGGGTCATGGTGCGCTTTGTGCGCCCGCGACCGGCTGCTGCGGGCAGCGGGTTGACGGGGCTGCTTGCATCGGGCGTTCATGCCGGACTGTATGCGTTCATGATCGGCGGGCCGTTGACGGGCTGGGCGCTGGTCTCGACCGCAAAGCTGAAGCTGCCAACGCTTTTGTTTGGCACCATTCCGTGGCCACATTTGCCCTTGGGGCCTGTGTTTCACGAACCGGCTGAGTTTTTGCACGAATTGCTGGGATGGATCGGCGCAGTGCTGATCGCGCTCCACGTGGCAGGTGCGCTGCGCCATCATATTGGCGCGAAAGCTGAACCCAACGTGCTTGGCCGGATGATTCCGGGTGCAGGCGCGGCGCGTGCGGGCCTGGTTTGGGGTCTAGCCGCTATTGCCATGTTGGGGGTGGTTTTGAGTCTACCCTGGCTGGTTTACGGCAAGGTGGCTCCGGCAAAACCCGTCGCCGCGTCCAGCAGCGAGGCAGTTGTGGACGAACTTGCGGGGCTTGACGCAAGTGCAACTGCGACCGAAGTCCCGATGCTACAAGCCAGCGCATCTGCCACAGCTGAAGAAGAAGCGCCCTCACGCTGGCAAGTGCTGCCCGGCGGTAAACTGGGCTTCCGCGTCGCGGTTAACGGCGAGCCGGTGGATGGCACATTCAGCGGCTGGAGCGCCGATATCGTGTTTGATCCGGAAAAGCCGGAAGCCGGTTCGATCACAGTTCGTATCCCGCTGCTGTCGGTATCGAGCGGGGACGAAACACGTGACACGATGCTGAAAGGCGAGGATTTCTTTGGCGGCGGCCCGGCAACAGCGGTGTTCCGTTCTGCATCCATCAAGCGCAGCGGGGCAGATCGCTATATCGCGGCAGGAACGCTTTCGATGAATGGCGCGCGCCGTCCGGTCACTCTGGCGTTCGGCCTGAAAGTTGCCGGCGACAAGGCGAAGGCTGCGGGCACAACAACGCTTGATCGTACTGCATTTGCCGTTGGCAAGGGCGAATGGGCCAGCACGGACCAGATCGCGGGCAAAGTGGACGTGAACTTCGACTTCGAGGCAAAGCGCCTTAAGCGTTGAGCCTTAACCTTCAGGTCCCGGCAAGACTGCGCCTACATGCGCAACGCCGCGCTCGCTGGCCAGTGTTTCCTGGCGGTGGCGTTCGCGGGCTGAGGCGCGTTGTTCGTCGGTGCGTTCGCCAAAACAGGCAGCGCAACTGACGCCCACTTCATAAAACGGGGATTGCTGCCCTTCCTCGCTCACCGGGCGGCGGCAGGAAAAGCACAGGCTATGTGTGCCCTCAACCAGTCCGTGGCCCACCGTCACGCGCTGATCGAAAACGAAGCATTCGCCGCGCCACAGGCTTTGCTCCTCCGGTACGGTTTCCAGATATTTCAGGATGCCACCTTTGAGATGGTAGACCTCCTCGACGCCTTCCTGCTTCAGGAACGCGGTAGACTTTTCACAGCGGATGCCGCCGGTGCAGAACATTGCAACTTTGGGCGCCTTGCCTTCACCGATCAGGCGCGCGCGTTCCTGGCGGAACCAGTCAGGAAACTCGCGGAAGCTGGCCGTTTTGGGATCAATCGCGCGTTCGAACGTGCCAGCGGCCACTTCGTAATCGTTGCGCGTGTCGATTACGATCGTATCAGGATCGGCGATCAGCGCGTTCCAATCCTGTGGGCTGACATAAGTGCCAACGCTGGCGCGCGGATCGATATCGGGCTGGCCCATCGTCACGATTTCGCGCTTCAACCGCACTTTTGTGCGGTGGAACGGCATAGTGGAGGCAGTGGAAAGCTTTACGTCAACATCGGCACAATCGGGAAGAGCGCGGATATGGCCAAGCACCGCTTCAATGCCGTCAGCGGTCCCGGCAATGGTGCCGTTAATACCTTCGGGCGCCAGCAAAAGCGTCCCGCGCACGCCGTGGTCTTTGCACAACTGTTCAAGCGGTGCGCGCAGGGCGGCGCAGTTATCAAAGCGGGCAAAGCGATAAAGCGCGGCCACAATGACCGGGCCATGCGATTGGCGGCTGGGCGTGTTCATAACCGCCCCATAGCGCGACAGGGGCAAAGTTCCAGTGGTGACGTGTCAGCGCAGAACGTTCCGCAAACAGTCACCACCTTTGCTCAGACGCTAGAACCGGTAACGGGACAATGACCGGTCAGAACTCTGACCAGTCATTGTCAACGGCCAGGTTTCCGCTGACGTGCTGCACCGGTGCAGGTGCCGCGCGGCGCATCGGCGTGACGTGGTTTGCCGAACCAGAGCTTGCCCGCACAGGCGTTGCAACCGGTGCCCGTCGCGCTGGCGCATTAAACGATGCCTGTGGCCGCTCGTTGCCGATCCTGAAGCTGGCAAAGGCGCTGGACAATTGTCCGGCCTCCTGCGTCAGGTTCTTGGTGGCAGCGTTGGTTTCCTCAACCATCGCGGCGTTCTGCTGGGTCATCTGGTCCATTGCGCCAATGGCCTGATTGATCTTGCGCAGGGCGATGCTTTGCTCTCCTGCCGTCTCTGCAATGGTCGAGATCGACGCGGTTACCGTGCCGACGCGGCTGATGATGGTTTGCAGCGCAGATCCGGTTTCGTTGACCAGCGACACGCCCGATCGGACATGGCTGCTCACCGCTTCTACACGCTGCTTGATCGCATTGGCGGCTTCTGTGGCGCGCAAGGCAAGCGCGCGCACTTCGGATGCCACCACGGCAAAGCCCTTGCCCGCCTCACCGGCCCGTGCCGCTTCCACGCCGGCGTTAAGCGCCAGCAGGTTGGTCTGGAAGGCGATGCCGTCAATCATTGTGGTGATATCGGAAATTTCAGCACTGGCGCGGGCCACGTTGTCCATCGCTTCAATGGCCTTGCTGACCACCATGCCGCCGCTCTCGGCTTCGCCGCGCGCCTGGACCATCGATCCGCTGACTTCGGCTGCGATCTTGGCGTAATCTTCGATCTGGGTGGTGAGGTGATCCATAGCCGAAGACGACGACTGAAGGCTTGCTGCCTGCTGTTCGCTGCGATTTGCCAGATCGGTAGTGGCCTGCTGGATTTCGCCGGACGTCAGGTTGATGGCCAGAATGCTGTCCTGCACCAGACCCATCGCCTGACAGAGCCGCTCCATCGCTTCGTTGAAATCATGCGCGACGCTCTGGAATGCGGGCGGCACATCGGTCAGGCGCACCGAGAGATCTGCATTGGCCACCGCGTGCAGGTTTGCACCGATCTTGGCCATCGCCTCCTCACGTTCTTTGACAGAACGGTCACGCTCGATCGCGGCATCGCGGAATACCATGACCGCCTGCGCCATAGAGCCGAGTTCGTCGCTGCGGTTGGTGCCGGGGATGACCGTTTCGTTCTGGCCTTTGGCCAGTGCGGACATTGTCCGGGTAAGGTCGGCAATCGGCGTTGCTATGGAGTGCGAAAGCTTGCGCGACAGCACCAGAGCCATGCCGATCAGCAGGGCCGCGCCAATACCAAGCGCGATCCATGCGAACATCATCGCATTTTTCTGCCGCGCGGTTTCTGTAGTGATGGCTTCGTGCTGGGCATCGCGCACGGTGCGCAGCGGCAGGACCGCATCGCTTACCAGCACGGCCTTGCCCGCATCGCGGATAGCCTGTTGCGCGGCATCACGCTGGCCTGAGCGTACTACCTCGACATATTTATCGCCCCAGTTCGCGCGCCATTTCAGCGTCTCGGCGCGCGATTCGCGCACCAATTCCTGCAAGGCCGGATCGGTTAACCGGGTTTCCAGTGCAGCCGAGGTTTTGTCGTAATCATCGCGCCCTTCGTAATAGGATTTCAGGTAGCTCTGATCTCCTGTCACGAGGAACCCGCGCAGCTGGCTGTTCTGACGCAACAAGGCGGTTTCCAGCGTCAGCACATCGGCCAAGACAGCCTGGCTTTCGGAATTGCGCGAAGAGACGCTGGAGATCATCGCGAGGCTAATGCCAAAAACGATCATCATCACCGCTGCGGTGACATTGAGCGCCACGAACGAAAGGCCAAGCCTGCGTGGGATGTTCATGCGATCAAACACAGATTGGGTGTCCTAGAATTGGGTAAAGCGACCCGTCCCCCGGGGGGCAGGAGACGGGCCGCAAGGGGATCAGAACGAATAGCGAAGCGAAGCAGTAACCGTGCGGCCGTTCATGACTTGCGCGTTGGTGAGGCCGCCCGCCGGGACTGCTGCCGATGCGAGTTGCACGATTGCCAACTTGTCGAACACGTTGAACGCATTGACGCCAACCGTGACCCGCTCTGCAGGGCGATACTGGAGGAACGGGCTGACCAGCACATAGCCCGATTGCTTCAGGATGTTGCTGTCCTGAGCAAAGCTGCTGGTGGTGCCGTTAAGGACCGTACCCAGTGTGAACTGGCCCAGTTCCACTTGCGGACGCGCCTGGAACGAGAATGTCGGGATGTGGCGCGGGCGGTTGCCATTGAGCGTCGGGTCGCTGCGGTCCTTGTCGATGTGCGCATTTGTCTATGTCGCGCCCAGCGTGAGGGCGAACGGACCTTCGCGCAGTTCGCCTTCGAACTCGACGCCCTTGGCGCTGTAAGTCCGGTTAACTTCGATGACTACAACCTGTCCGTTAGCATCTGCGCCAACTTGGAAGTTGCGTTCGCCTGTCGAGGCCCAGAAGCCGGTGATATAGGCGGTCAAACCGTCCTTGCGGAACTTCAATCCCGCTTCGGCCTGCTTGACGATCCCGAAGGCTGTCGTTGGATCAGCCAAGGCGCCGGTTGCAGGATTAAGCGAACCTGCCTCCAGAATGCGTTCGGCATTGGCGCGGCCGCCACGGCTGTAACGGGCAAAGACCGATAGCGGTTCCGCGATGCGGTAGTTCACCCCGGCCGAATAGGACACGTAGTCATAATCGTAATCGACGTTGGCTGGCTGGCCGAGCGGCAGGATCGCCACCTTGGTTTCGGCAACAGATACGGTGCCATCGCGATTGAGGTCAATCGCGGTTTCGCCGACGCGGCCACCGCCATAGCTGGCTGACAGAACATTGCCTGACACACTGCCACGATCCCAGCGGATGCTGGCGCCAACGGCCAGTTTGCCAATCTGGTAATTGACCGAACCGTACGGAGCCAGGATGTTGTACTGCAAATCATAGCGGGTGTGGTAGGTCGGCAGCGGAATGGCAAAACCGAAGCCATAAGCGTACACCCCGGCACTGGTTAGCGGCACTCCGCCAGCACTTGTCAGGTTGACCGGAGCGTTGCGCCCGCCGCCCGACAGATCATTGATGGAATTGGCAAAGTTCCAGTACATGTCAATGGACTGCGCAGCGTTGTAAAGTCCGGCAGTTGTGGTCAACTTGCCATCGCCCACCGCCCAGACGCGGCTGGCGCGCAAGTCGTTGGTCACGTTGTCCATCTGGTTCTGGCGGGCGTTGATGCGGATCGAATAGGCGAGCAAACGGCCGTCATTGATGGCCTGACCGGCAGACGGCCCGCCGGCATAGGCCAGTGTGGCACCCGGGCCACCAAACAGTCCGGCAACAACCGGAGCGGGAGCTGTCACCATCGGGATGCTTTCGTTGTATTCGCCGCTGATATCGGCAAAACGGAAGCGGTTGCTTACAGTAAATCCTGCTACATCGAACTGCGCTTCCAGGCCAATCGACTTGGTGATGCCGCGCAAGCCGTTGCGGCCATCGAATGTCGTCGGGTTGTTGTTCTGGTCAACGCCCAGATACTGCGCCGTCAAGGGCGATTCATAAGCATCGCGGCGGATGTCGTTGCCTGGCAGATCGCTGACTTTCGGCGAATCGTTTGTGCCGGTCAGTGCAATCGGGAACAGCGAATAATTCGGCTGCCGGTCGTCCATGTACTTGGCGTAGACGCGGATATAGCCATCGGCGAATTGCTTGGTGACGTTGCCCTTGATCTGTCCACCACGGAAGCCGTCAAAGCCGATCCGGCGCGGGCCTTCGCCTTGCCGATAGAAGCCACCGACATGGAAGCGCCAGCCATCGCCCAGCGGGCTGCCATAAGCGAAGTCGATCCGCTTCAGATCATGGCCGATGCCGCTGGAAACCTGCACCAGGCCTCCGGCCGTCTCGCCGGTGCGCGAAATGAAATTGACCACGCCGCCGGGGGAGTTCGAGGCAAAGGTCGATGCTGAACCGCCGCGGATGGCCTGCACCTGTGACAGTGTCAGATCAGCGCGCAGGAACAGGTCAGCCGAGGCAAAGTGCACGTCGCCAAATTCCATGACCGGCAGGCCATCTTCCTGCAATTGCAGGAACTTCGAACCGTCTGCGGCAAGCGGAAGCCCGCGCACGGTGATCGCCGAAAAGCCGTCTACGTCCGATGTTTCAGCGCGGATACCGGGAATGTTCTGCATGATGCCAGCAACCGAACTGACCGAAAGTTTGGCCAGATCCGCTTCGTCGATCACGCTTGCTGAAATAGCGGTGTCGAGCAGGTCACGCCCTTTTGCAACGCCGGTGCTGAAAGCCTTGCGTGCAGGTGCAGCCGTTTCAGTTGCATCAGCTGCCGCCGATTCAGGTGCAGCAGCCTCGTCAGCGGCCCAGGCGGTTTGGTGCATGGTCGTGGCGAGCAAAGTGGCAACATAGAGCGGGAATTTGCGCATCGATATCCTCGTGTCGGGAATTGAAAATGAATTTCACGATGGGCACCAATAACTTACCGCTCTTAATTCGAATCTTTGGGTTAGGTATGTATAATTACCGAAGGAGATGAGGCCGTTTACTATGTTGCTGTGGCGATAAGGACTTTTACTTAAACGGCATTCGCAGGCTATTGGGCATAGCGGCCTAAATCTGCGGGCGCCGCTTACCTTGACTGAAAGTCTTTCCTTTGTCCTTGCCCGCACTTTTGCCGGAATACGCCGAGATTTTACCTGAAGCAGAGGCTGAAGGGCGTGCCGAGGCGCAATTGCGAACCGAGGCGCAAAAGGCGCGCGCTTTCGGCAAGTTTGCGGTTGCCGCCGTGCTGGAAAGCCTTGCCCGCGTGCTTCCCTGCGCGCCACGTATGCGAGCCAGCATCGAAGGGTGGCCGGGCGATCTTGCCGGCGCAGGAGTGATTTTCCGTATCAACGCCGGTTTGCATGCATTGGCGCGTTCGGGCCGGCACGCCGGCCTGCAGCACATCTACAGTGACGCAGAAATCGGAGACCTGGCTGCTCCGGCCGCGCTGGATTTGGTTCTGATCGATGTGCTTGCCCGGCATACGCCTGATTTGCTGCAATGGATGGCAGGCCCCACCCAGACCAACGAGGTCGCCCGGGTTGCCGGGTTTACGGCGGCCTTGCTGGAACTCAACGCGCATGCGCCGTTCCCTGCCGAACTGCTGGAACTTGGCAGCAGCGCCGGACTTAACCTCAACCTTGCCCGCTATGGCTGCCATCTGGGCGGCATGGATAGCGGCGATATGCAAAGCCAGGTGCAAATCGCGCCGCGCTGGCAAGGGCTTACTCCGCCTGTCGCTCCGCTTGTGGTTGAACGCGCGGTCGGTGTTGATCTCAGCCCGCTCGATATCCGCGATGACGAAGATTGCGAGAGGCTGCACGCCTATATCTGGGCGGGCGAGCGCGAGCGCACCGAACGCTTGCGCGCGGCCATCGCCATTGCGCGCGAACATCCACCTCAAGTTGATACAGGTCTTGCAAGCCGCTGGCTGGCCCGGCAACTGGCCGCGCCGCAGCGCGAAGGCACGCGCCGCGTGGTGCTGCATTCCATGGTGGTGCAGTATATGCCGGATGTCGAGCGCGCGACGGTTGATGCCGCGCTATCTTTGGCCGGAGCCGCCGCCACACCTTCGCGCCCGCTTGCACGCATCGGCATGGAATGGAGCAAGGATCGCAGCGCTGTGGAACTGCGCGTGACATCATGGGACGGGGGACTTACGTCTGGCCGCACTGTGGTCGCCGCGCATTGCCATCCCTATGCCGAATGGTTTGACTGGCACGGCCTGGAAAGAAAATAATTTTTTATCATATATTTGCGGATATTCCCGCCGCAGAAGTGCCGCGATTAGACCGGTGCTTAAGCGCAGGGCAACAACCTTCCATTGCGGTTGCAGCCGGTTCTATGCAGCGAAGCGTGGAAAATTACCCGGTTTGCCGCCTGTGGGAATGACCCCATCGCCTACCCCCAGCCGTGGGTGTATCGATTTGGCCGTTTTACATATACCCCCAATCATACCTCCATAGGGCAATGACTGGTTGCGAATGCGAGCGGATGCTTGCGGCCAGATAGCCGCTAAATACCTTGGATTTTCCGGATTTGTCTAAACGCTTTCGAATGTCAGCGAACAGGAAAATGGAGCGGGTGAAGGGAATCGAACCCTCGTATTCAGCTTGGGAAGCTGCTGCTCTACCATTGAGCTACACCCGCTAAGGCACCGGAAACACTAGGTTTCTTCTGCGACTTTTGCGACCCTTCCAACATTTTCCAACGTTGGAAGTCCAACAAGGTTGGACCGCTGGTGGGGCTCTAGGCCTTGTTTGGTAGGCTGGTCAAGGCTGTGTCGGCGTCTTTGGCTGCGTAGAAATCCCGTTCGCTGATTGGCGTGTATTTCATCCCTTCGGGCGTCCATGTGAAGCGTCCGATTGCAGTCGATGCTGGCACACTGCCAAAATCGAAGCCGATGGCCAGTTTGTCGGCAAAGGTTTCAAGCTCATCATGCCATACCTGCGGCGCTGCAAGCTTTGGGAAGATGCCCGATGCCACTCTGATTGGTGCGGTTTTCATCTTCGGGCTTGGCAATGATTGTAGTGCGTAGCGCAGTGCCTTTTCCATGTCGCTCAT
>JADYXV010000061.1 GCA_020853995.1 Novosphingobium sp. | reverse complement strand
GGCTGCCGGCTGTCAGATGATCCAGGGACACTTGTTCTGGAAGGCAATGCCGCCGGAAGAGGCGCTGGCGTTGCTGGAGCCAAAGGAAGCAAAAGTTCTGCGCACCGCTTGAGTGCGGTGATGGTTCAGCCTTTGGAGGCGGCCTTAACCTCGGCTGTGGCAGTCAGGGTGCGGGGATAAATGAAGCCATGTGCGGGGCTGGCGCGCAGGCCCACAGATTTGGTGGGAGCATACCAGACGCGGACTTCGCTCCAAGCGCCAGCAGGCGAAACGTCCACCGCCACGACGCCGCGATCAACCGCGCCGGGGCCTGACCAGTTGGCGTGATCGATCAGAATGTGGCGGGCATCAACCACTTTGCGAACGACCGCTACGTGGCCATAAGGCATGGCGCGGGTGCCTGCAAACGCGAGGACAGCTCCGGCCTTTGGCTCAACGCCGCGCTCATATGTGCCTTCGGCGTTGCCCCACCAATCGCGCGCGTTGCCGGAAATCTGGACGTCCGAGATTTGCCGCGCATACGTGACGCACTGGAGCCGTGCGTGAGCGACGGTTGGAAGCGCTGCGAGAGAAATCAGAGCGAGAAGGCTGGCGACCAGTTTGCGAAGCATGGCAGCCTTCCTAGCGATTTGGATGGATTCGATAACCCGCGCAGGGTTCGGTTCATCCGACGCCCATAACCGTTCAACTCGGTTCGTCGCAAAGTGTGGAAAAAATCATCGTCACGGGCGTTGCCCACAGCAGTCGGTGTCGTCTTGTGCGCAAGGAAAAAGGCGCCCGGTTTCCCGGACGCCCTTTCCTGTTTCGTCGGTCTGAAAGATCAGAGCGAGTAGTACATGTCGAATTCGACAGCCGATGGCGTGGTTTCCCAACGCATCACGTCTGGCCACTTCAGTTCCATGTAAGCTTCGATCTGGTCCTTGGTGAACACGCCACCCTGAAGCAGGAAGTCATGGTCAGCAGCAAGGCTGTCAAGTGCTTCACGCAAGCTGCCGCACACGGTTGGAACTTCTGCGAGTTCTGCCGGTGGCAGATCGTACAGGTTCTTGTCCATGGCTTCGCCTGGGTGGATCTTGTTCTTGATACCATCAAGGCCCGCCATCAGCAGCGCTGCATAGCACAGGTACGGGTTGGCCATCGCGTCAGGGAAGCGGAATTCAACGCGCTTTGCCTTTGACCCGGCACCATAAGGGATGCGGCACGAAGCCGAACGGTTGCGGGCCGAATACGCCAGCAACACAGGGGCTTCATAACCAGGAACCAGACGCTTGTAGCTGTTGGTCGTAGGGTTGGTGAAAGCGTTCAGGGCCTTGGCGTGCTTGATCACGCCGCCGATGAAGTACAGGCACATGTCCGACAGACCGGCATAGCCGTTGCCCGCAAACAATGGCTTGCCAGCTTCCCAGATCGAGATGTGCGTGTGCATGCCCGAACCGTTGTCACCCTTGATAGGCTTCGGCATGAACGTGGCCGACTTGCCATAAGCATGGGCAACCTGCTGCACGACGTACTTGTAAACCTGCATACGGTCAGCGGTTTGCACCAGCGTACCGAAGGTGAGGCCGAGTTCGTGCTGCGCCGAGGCAACTTCGTGGTGATGCTTGTCGCAAGGCAGGCCCATTTCGATCATGGTCGAAACCATTTCGCCACGGATATCAACACAGCTGTCGATCGGAGCGACGGGGAAGTAACCACCCTTTACGCCCGGACGGTGGCCCATGTTGCCACCTTCGTAATCCTTGTTGTTGTTCGTCGGCAGTTCAACGTCATCGATGCGGAAGCCGTTGCCGTCATAGCCGTCGTAATACTTGACGTCATCGAACAGGAAGAATTCTGCTTCGGGACCGACATAGACGGTGTCACCCACGCCAGCCGACTTTACGAACGCTTCTGCGCGCTTTGCGGTTGAGCGGGGATCGCGCGAATAGAGTTCACCGGTCGATGGTTCGACGATGTCGCACACGATGATCATCATCGAAGTTGCGCTGAACGGATCCATGTAGACTGCCGTAAGATCAGGCTTCAGAATCATGTCTGATTCGTTGATGGCCTTCCAGCCTTCGATCGACGAACCGTCGAACATCAGGCCGTCTTCCAGCTCGTCTTCGCCGAGCAGCCCGGCGACCATCGTAAGGTGCTGCCACTTGCCCTTGGGATCTGTGAAACGCAGATCGACCCACTCAATTTCCTCGTCCTTGATGCGGGCGAGAATGTCCTTTGCAGTTGCCATCGCTGGTCCTTCTTCTTCTTGCCCCCGGTGGAGAGGTCCGGGGGGTTAAGTGGGGTTATGATAACCATGGGGGCTTGCCCGTCCACAGGCCCACCCCCGTTCTGATGCTTTGTCGGGGCTGGCCCGATGCAGCTTCAACTCGTCAAAAAGTCCGGTTGGTCAGATCGCGTCATCATCGCGTTCACCGGTGCGAATGCGCAGCGCGCTTTCGATCGGGATCACGAAAATCTTGCCGTCGCCAATGCGGCCGGTCTGAGCAGCAGAAGCAATCGCTTCAACCACACGGTCAACCAACTGGTCGGAAACAACGACTTCGAGCTTCACCTTGGGCAGGAAATCCACGACGTATTCCGCGCCGCGATACAGTTCGGTGTGGCCCTTCTGGCGACCGAAGCCCTTGGCCTCGGTCACGGTGATGCCTGAAACGCCGATTTCGTGCAGCGCTTCCGTAACGTCCTCGAGCTTGAACGGCTTGATGATGGCTTCGACCTTTTTCACGTCGTTCTGACCCCTGCAACCCGGGCCGGTTTACCGAAATGGCAGACCGGCGTGTGATCCCGTGTGGCAACGACCTAACAAGAATCGTGCCACGCTGTTGGATCTCAGCACTAGGCTATCGTGCGACGGCGGGGAAGCAGGAATTTCGGGCCTTGGGCAAGATTTGAAACGGATGCGCAAGGCAGGCTTATGCATCGTTGCGCACACTTGTTCGAATGATGCACAAAATTTGCGCAAGGCCTGCCTTTTTTTTAGGCAGACTTCTTTCAATAGGGTGGCTTGTGCAGGCCTTTGGGGCTGAGCGTGAAGATTTCACATCCCGTTTCGGTAATGCCGATGGAGTGTTCGAACTGCGCCGACAGCGAACGATCCCGCGTGACAGCGGTCCAGCCATCTTCAAGGATTTTGACGCCGGGCTTGCCCAGATTGATCATGGGTTCGATCGTGAAAAACATGCCGGGCTTCAGCTCGGGGCCGGTGCCAGCGCGGCCTGCGTGGACAACTTCGGGGGCATCGTGAAACAGGCGGCCAAGCCCGTGCCCGCAAAATTCGCGCACAACGCCATAGCGCTGCTTTTCGGCATGGGCTTGAATGGCCGCGCCAATATCACCCAGCCGCGCGCCGGGTTTGGCTTTTTCGATGCCGAGCATAAGGCATTCGTGGGTCACATCGACAAGGCGTTTGGCCTTTAACGGAACATCGCCAACAAGATACATCCGGCTGGTATCGCCATGCCAGCCATCCAGCAGCGGGGTTACGTCAATGTTGACGATATCGCCGTCTTTCAGTGTCTTGTCAGACGGTATGCCGTGGCAAACGACATGATTGACAGAAATGCAGCACGAATGGGTATAACCGCGATAGCCCAGCGTTGCGGGAACCGCGCCACCATCAAGCGTCATCTGGCGCACCACATCGTCAAGATAGTCGGTCCGCACACCCGGCTGGACCAGAGGCACGAGTGCATCCATGATCTCGGCGGCGAGGCGGCCTGCTTTGCGCATGGCTTCAAACGCGGCGGGGCCGTGGAGTTTGATCGTTCCGTCACGCAGGACGACATCGTGGTCTTCAACTGTCACATATTCGGTCATGTGAGGCACATAGCGACGTTGCGCGCAAATTGCGAGACGTTGGCGAAAATGCAGTTTCCACTCGCAACAAACCGCGCACTGCGGCATGGATAGCGTCAACATGAACGACAGAAACGCGCTGATTCAGCCTGATCGCGGCCAACCGGCCATTGCCCTTCACCTTGTCGACAAGGTGACGCTGCCGGACTTTCTTAAAGGACTAAGTGCCGGACAGCGGGCGAGCCTCTCTGCGCAAAAGTTTGAGGGCGGCGGATATGAATACGCCATCGTGCCCGATGGTGATGGCTGGTTTGCCGTTTCCGGAGTCGCCAACGTCAACAACCTGTCATCGTGGTGCCTTGCCAAACTTGCCGATGTGCTCCCCGGTGGGACGTATCGCCGCGTCGGTGGTCCAACCGGCAAAGCGCTGCATGGTTGGGTTACGGGGCAGTATCGTTTTGACCGCTATCGCAAAGACGCCAAGGAAACCGAGCCGCGCATTTTGCTGACAGCAGAAGTTGCCTTGATCGAGCCTGCGCTTGCCGAAGCGACGGCGGTGCTGATGGTCCGCGATCTGGTCAATACTCCCGCCGAGGACATGGGGCCTGCCCAGCTTGAGGCAGAAGCGCGCGCGCTGGCCAAGACCTATCATGCCGAAATCCATGTGATTTCAGGCGACATGCTTGAACGCGAATATCCGATGATCCACGCAGTGGGCCGCGCAGCAGCGCGCAGCCATGCCCCGCGTCTTATCGAAATGGAATGGGGTGATCCCAAACATCCGCGCGTGGCCATTGTCGGCAAGGGCGTGTGCTTTGATTCAGGCGGGCTGGATATCAAGCCATCATCGGGCATGGCGCTGATGACAAAGGACATGGGCGGCGCCGCACATGCACTGGCACTGGCCGGTCTGATCCTGGCGATGGGCCTGAAGATCAGGCTGCATCTACTTGTCCCTGCGGTGGAAAATGCCATTTCGGGCAACGCCTTCCGGCCCGGCGACATTTTGCGCGCGCGCAACGGCCTGTCGGTGGAAGTGACTAACACCGATGCCGAGGGGCGGCTTGTATTGGGCGATGCTTTGGTGCGGGCGTGCGAAATGAACCCCGAACTGGTGATCGATTTCGCAACACTTACCGGCGCGGCGCGCGTGGCTTTGGGGCCTGATCTGCCCGCCATGTTCGCCCGCAAGGATGCAACCGCCGACCAATTGCTGGCAGCAGGGCTTGAGCGCGATGACGCCTGCTGGCGCCTGCCGCTGTTTGAAGGCTACCGCGAATATCTGAAATCCGACGTGGCAGATTTGCAGAATTCCCCCGCCAGCGGCTTTGCCGGGGCCAGCGTTGCCGCGCTGTTTCTCGACAAATTCGTGTGCGATGGTGTCGATTGGGCCCATTTTGATACATTCGCATGGCGGCCTGCCGCAAAACCGGGGCGACCCAAAGGCGGAGATGCCTTAGGCTTGCGGGCGGTGTGGGGCTTATTGCGGGCAAGATACGCCTGAAATGCGCTCTGCCTTGCCTGAAACCGCTGACGCGGCTAATCGCCCTGCTTTCCTGTTCCGGGGGCAACCTGAATTGACTGCTGAAGCATCGCCTCTCCCTGTTGACGTGCCGACCGTGCAGCTTTCGCTGTGCCGTCCGTCGGACCGTTCAGACAAGCCGCATTTGCCGGTGCGCGGGGATCTTGCCCATATCGGCCTGGCGGGGCGCTATTTCGTGCCGCATTATGCCGTGCCGATGCCGCATGTGCTGAAGGCTGCGGCGACATTGCGCGATGCTGGCAGACCTGATGGCGGCCCCTTGCGCACACGTGCTGCGGGCGAAGTTTTCGACGTGCTGGATATGGCCGGTGGCTGGGCCTGGGGGCAGGCGAAATCGGACTTGCTGGTGGGTTATGTCGAATTGACCGTAATTGAGGCAGAGGCATGACCACGTCTGTTTTCATCGATGGCGCGGCGGGTACGACCGGGCTTGAAATTGCCGAGCGGTTGGCAGGCCGCACCGAATTTGCGCTGATCGCTCTCGACGATGCGCGCCGCAAGGATGATGCCGCGCGGGCAGAAGCCATCAATGATGCCGATGTCGTGATCTTGTGCTTGCCCGATGATGCCGCGCGCGATGCGGTGGCCATGATCCGCAATGATCGTACCCGCGTGATTGACGCCTCCACTGCGCACCGCGTGGCTGACGGCTGGACATATGGCTTTCCCGAAATTGTCGGGCGCGAGGTCGTGGCGCAAGCCAAGCGGGTTTCGAACCCCGGTTGCTATCCGACGGGTTTTCTCGGGCTGCTGGCGCCATTGGTTCACAACGGGCTGTTGCCATCGGCTTGGCCCTATAGCTGCAATGCGGTTTCTGGCTATTCGGGTGGCGGAAAGGCGCTGATCGGACGGTTCGAAGAAGATCGCGACATCGCCTGGCGCGGCTACGGCCTGACCTTCGGGCACAAGCACGTGGCCGAAATGCAGCGCTATGCCGGCCTTGCCATTGCGCCGCTGTTCAGCCCGGCCGTGATTGCCGCCCATCGCGGCATGGTGGTGGAAATTCCGCTGCCCCTGGGTGTCATGCCCGGCAGCGTTCCGGCCGATTTGCTGCGCGCGGCGCTCACCCAGTTTTACGCAGGCTCCCCCGTGGTGAGTGTGGCGCAAGAGTTGCCTCCTGAGGGCGAACTTTTGATGCGCGCATCGCAAGAGCCGTGGGACGGGTTGCGCCTGCACGTGATGGGAAGCGCCGATAGCGAGCAGGTGCGACTGGTCGCCGTGCTCGACAATCTGGGCAAGGGCGCAAGCGGAGCGGCTGTGCAGACCCTGAACCTGATGGCAGGATTGGACGAAACGGCAGGCCTGCGCCTGTAGGCCTGCGCCTGTATGCCTGCGGTTGCAGGACTGCTTGGCTTCGCGTCACATGCTGTTGGCCTGTTTCAATGCCGCGCGACGGGCGCGGTAAACGCGCACGTCGTAAGCGTTCAGGTCGTCTGTAAATTTGGAACCATCGCGTTGGGCCGATGAGCCGGTTCCCACAATATCAATACTTTCTGCCGGAAAGTCGCGCAATTCCACTTCGATCTTTGCGCCCTTTGCACTCTCACTGACCACAAAAACATAAGCGTCGCCTTTATACAGACGCGCCATAGCCGAATATTTTTCAGGGCTTTTGACTGCGAAAGAAACGTCTTCAGGCGATTTGATCGCGGAAGATAAGTCCGATATTTCAGATGTGAGTGCTTTAAGCCCGGCAATTACATCGGGGTTCAGAAAAGCTGCATCTTCCCGGATACGCTCGCCTTTTTCACCAACTTGCCACGGGAAAAAGATCAATCCGCGCGCACCGTTGATCACATGCATCCATGCCATTGAGCGGATCTGCGCAGGTGTCGGAGCCGGGCCGCCCTTTATCGCGGAAACTTCGACAATGCCCCATTGCGCCTGTTTGCCGCCGGCTTTCTGAATATAGGATCGCAATTGGCGCGCGCCATCTGCAACTTTTTCAAGCCGGTCATTGCCCATTACAGGGTAAAAATCGAACGAGGCGATATCCACAGATGCAATGGCGTCGGGGTAATAATCATCGCGGGAACCTGCACATTTTCCGCGACCAACCCAATCAGGTTCAACAATGCCGCGCCCGAAATTCCGCAAAATCGGTCGGCCACCACTCAATTTGCGAAGTGACGCGCTTTCTTCTCTGAGTGCCGCCGGGGTCACGCATGGCCCGTATGTGCCATCAGGCTGGAGTTGTGCGTTGTCGGGTTCATCGGCGGTAACGAAAAAGGGCAATGTTGCGCCGCTGGCATCAAGCGGGACCAGATCCGCGGCATTGCCACCAACAATCATGCCCAGCGCTTCAATCCGCTTGATGTCATCAAGTGTGAGGTACCCGTTTGTCGGGGAAATCATATTTATGCCAATTTGTGACCATTGTTCAGCACGTTGGGCAGACTGAAGATAGACACCGAGTGGAAAGAAGTCCGGCTTGGAAGAAAACGGGTCCGTCGCGACAAAAGCTTTTCCAGCATCGGCTGATGTATCATTGTCTGCCATGTTGCAGCCAGCCAACACTAATGCAGCAAGCATCACAGCTGACGTATAAAAAGCTGGCCGGAAGACGCGCATGCAATACCCTTTATTCGGTTGCCATCTTCAACCAAAGTAGCCGTGCATACGCAAAAAGAAATAGTGCAATAACGAAAAATGGTGGCTGCCTTGATAGCAGCCACCATTAGGGTCAGGACCTATTAATCCCGCCTTCGAGGTTTGAGGCAAAATGGCTTGTTGCAAGGCGGATAGGCACAGGAATAGTGGTTCTATTTCAAGACTATCCAACGCAGCAGCAGGCCATTTTGGTCAAATCCCTGCGGGACGCCGGAATGGCTTCCATCTCGAACAGACAGGTGCTTGGAAAGGCAACCAGCCTTC
>JADYXV010000060.1 GCA_020853995.1 Novosphingobium sp. | reverse complement strand
TGGTTCCTCCCGTTCGTCGGCGCATACTACAAATACAAGGATATGGTGGGATGACAGGCGTTGTCGCACAGGCTTTGCAGCAGGCCGTTTCCTGCGCTGGCCACGCCTATATCGGCGGGCAGTGGGTGCAGGTATGCGGGACCGAACGTCTGGCGGTGATCAACCCGGCAAATGGCACGCTGGTGACCGAAATTGTGGCGGGCAACAGTGCCGACCTTGACCGCGCGGTAAGTGCGGCAAGGGTGGCTTTTCCGGCATTTGCAGCATCGCCGGTGGCAGATCGGCTTGCCTTGCTTGAACGCATCCACGCACTGATCCTGGAACGTGCCGAACCGCTGGCGCAGGCGCTGACGCTGGAAATGGGTGCGGCGATTACGCATGCCCGCAGTGCGCATGTGCCGTTTGCAGCCGCGCACGTGCAGGCTGCGATTGACGTGCTGCGCGATTATGACTTTCTGACAATGCGCGGGACCACGGCCATCGTGCGCGAACCGATCGGCGTTGCGGGCCTGATCACGCCGTGGAACTGGCCACTGTACCAGATCACAGCCAAAGTCGCGCCTGCCCTTGCTGCTGGCTGCACGGTCGTGCTGAAGCCGAGCGAGCTTTCGCCGGTCAGCGCCTTGATGTTTGCGCAGATCGTGCACGATGCGCGGGCACCTGCCGGGGTCTTCAATCTGGTCAACGGGACCGGCAGTGAAGTGGGTGCGGGCATGGCGGCTCACCGCGATATCGACATGATTTCGATCACGGGATCAAACCGCGCGGGTGTTCTGGTGGCCCAAGGCGCTGCTCCCACGGTCAAGCGGGTAACGCAGGAACTTGGCGGAAAATCGCCCAACGTGCTGCTGCCCGATGCCGATTTTGTCCGCGTCGTGCCGCTTGGCGTTATGGCCGCGTTCCGCAATGTCGGCCAATCATGCAGCGCGCCCACGCGGATGATCGTGCCCCGCGCCCGTCTTGCCGAGACTGAAGAGCTTGCGCGCAAAACGGTTGCGGACATTGTGGTTGGAAATCCGGCAGATGATGCCACGACGCTCGGTCCGATTTCCAACAGCGCGCAGTTCCAGCGCGTTCAGGCCATGATCGCGGTGGGCATGGAGGAAGGCGCGCGGCTGGTTTGTGGCGGGCCGGGCAGTCCTGAAGGTCTGGATGACGGACTTTACGCGCGGCCAACCGTCTTTTCCGATGTGTCCAGCGCGATGCGTATTGCCCAGGAGGAGATTTTCGGTCCGGTGCTGGTGATCATCCCTTATGACACGGTGGATGAAGCAGTAGCCATTGCGAACGACACCGTGTTCGGCCTTGGCGGACATGTGCAGGGCACAGACCTTGATCTGGCGCGCAGCGTGGCGCTGCGGATCCGCACAGGACAAGTGCATATCAATCACCCGGCATGGGATGCCCACGCGCCGTTCGGCGGGTACAAACGGTCTGGCAATGGCCGTGAGTACGGGGTGTTCGGCTTTGAGGAATTCCTTGAAGTCAAAGCCATCCTTGGCTTTGCGTAAAGCCCGAAATTACCGGAGAAAGCTAAAATGCCTGCCCCGCTAAAATTCATCAAGTCCACACCAGACCTTCCGGCAGAAGCCGATGTGGTGGTGATCGGGGCCGGGATCATCGGAAGCTTCACCGCCTATTATCTGGCCAAACGCGGGCTGAAGGTGGCGCTGATCGAAAAGGGCATTGTCGGTGGCGAACAATCCAGTCGCAACTGGGGCTGGTGCCGCCAGCAGAACCGCGACGAACGCGAATTGCCACTGGCGACCAAAGCGCTGGACCTGTGGGAGCAATTCGGGGTCGAAAGCGGCGAAGAGACGGGCTTTCGGCGGTGCGGCCTGTTCTATGTCAGCAATGACGCATCCGAAATCGATACCTGGGCGCGCTGGGGTGAATATGCCCGCTCAATCGGCGTCAAGACGCGGATGTTGAACAGCCAGGAAGCCACTGAAAAGGGTGGCTTTACCGGAAAGGTCTGGAAGGGCGGGGTGCATTCGCAGATGGACGGCATTGCCGATCCGGGGCTGGCGGTGCCTTCTGTCGCCCGCGCGGTGATGGCACTGGGCTGCACGGTCCACCAAGCATGCGCCGCACGCGGAATAGAGACGACAGGCGGCGCGGTGAGTGGCGTTGTGACCGAGCGCGGGACCATCCGCACCAAGCTGGTGATCCATGCCGGCGGGGCCTGGGCCTCATCCTTCATGCGCCAGCTGGACGTGCGGTTTCCGCAAGCAACGGTCCGCCAGTCGATTCTGGCGGTAGGTACGGGGCGGTTGAGCCTGCCCGATGCATTTTATGGCGATTCCATGTCGATCACGCGGCGCGGTGATGGCTGTCATTCGCTGGCGTACAGTGGCAGGGCCAAAGTAGATCCGACCATGCAGTTCCTGCGCTTTCAAAAGCAGTTCATCCCGATGTTCAAGGAGCGCTGGAAAAAGGTTTCGCCCGGCGGTTTGCAAGGTCTGCGGGCAGGCCATGAAACGCTGTCGCGCTGGGCGCTGGACCGGCCGACCCCGATGGAAGCGCGCCGCATCCTTGACCCTGTGCCTGATGCCAAGACCATCCGCCTGACTATCGAGCGCGTGACACGGCTGATCCCAGATGTGGCTACTGCACCGGTAGTCGGCAAATGGGCAGGGTTTGTTGACAGTACGCCCGACGGCGTTCCCGTGATCGGTGAAATCCCTGCGGTGCCCGGCATGATCCTTGCAGCCGGGTTCAGCGGGCATGGCTTTGGCATCGGACCCGGCGCTGCGCATCTTGTGGCCGATATTGCCACTGGTGCGGAACCGATCGTCGATCCGCGCCCTTATCGTCTTTCGCGTTTCGACGATGGCGCACAAATTGATGTTTCAGAGTTTTAGGGAACAGCGCGATTGCCTGACAAGTTTTCGCGATAATGTTCCAAATGCCGCCCAAAACCGGCACCTTCTTTTGATTACAGCCGATAGACATGGCCGATAGACATGGTGGGTAATCGGGCTGGCGTTGCCAGCTTGATATCGCCTTGAGCGCGGGAGCATGGGATGACAGTTCAGGACGCGACGCAGATCGTGCTGCGAGACATGACGCCCGCAGATATCCATGCGGTTGCCGATCTGTGCTTTGAACAGCAATGGCCTCACCGCGAGGAGGACCTGAAGATGCTGTTGTCCATCGGTACCGGTCTGGTGGCCGAAATCGATGGCAAGGTTGCCGGTTCGATCATGTCGTGGCGCTTTGGTGCTTCGTTTGCGTCGCTTGGTGTCATCATTGTGGCAGTTGCGCATCAGGGACACGGGCTTGGCCGCCAGATGGCAAGCGCCATGATAAAGCGTCTGGACGGGTACGCCGTGATGCTGAACGCCACGGATGAAGGCCGTGTTCTGTACGGCAGGCTCGGCTTTGTCGAACTGGGCACGGTGTGTCAGCATAACGGGTTGGCGCCGGTGCAGCCGCTGGTCCAGTTGCGCCCCGGTGAACGGGTGCGGCCGATGGGTGCGGCCGATGCCGAAGTGCTGGACAGACTTTACACGTCGGCTACCGGAATGGACAGGAAACTGGTTCTGGACGCGTTAATTGCCGAAGGCAGCACGGTTGTGCTGTGTCATGAACACAAGCAAACCGGCTTTGCCGTAATCCGCCGGTTCGGCAAGGGGTGGGCGATCGGTCCGGTTGTTGCGCCCGATGTGACGGGGGCCAAGGCGCTTATCGCGCATTGGCTTGGCACGCAGACCGGCAGTTTTTGCCGCATCGATGTTCCCGTAATGAACGGTCCGCAAAAGGCGGGATTGGGCGCCTGGCTTGAAGAAGTAGGTCTTCCCGAAGCGGACTGCGTCACCCCTATGGCACTTGGTCCGGCACCTGTTCCGGGCGATGATGTCGTTCTTTTTGGTCTTGCAGCGCAGGCGTTAGGTTGAAACATGCTCACTCTGAATGATCCCACCTTGTTGCGGCAGGCCGCACTTATTGACGGCGAATGGATTGCAAACGGGCTGCCCGGCCTTGATGTCACCAATCCTGCGACGGGGGAAGTGGTCGGCACTGTGCCCGAATGCGGCACTGCCGAAACCGAAGCCGCAATTGCAGCGGCGCACGCATCATGGCCTGACTGGCGCCGGCGGACAGCCGCCGAACGGGCGGCAATGCTTGAGACGTGGCACGCGCTGGTGCAGGCCAATGTCGAAGATCTGGCCCGCATCATGACCGCCGAACAGGGCAAACCGCTGGCCGAGGCAGCAGGCGAAATCCGCTATGCAGCAAGCTTCATCAAATGGTTTGCCGAAGAAGCGCGCCGCGTTGGCGGACGCAATATCCCGTCACCTGAACGTGACCGCCGCATCATCGTGATGACCGAGCCGGTGGGGGTTTCGGCCGCAATCACGCCGTGGAACTTCCCTGCTGCCATGATCACGCGCAAATGTGCCCCGGCACTGGCCGCCGGATGCCCGGTGGTGATCAAGCCTTCGGACCTTACCCCGTTCACCGCCCTTGCGCTGATCGAACTGGCGGTGCGGGCAGGTTTTCCCAAGGGCACGATCAACCTGCTGACGGGTATGCCCCAGGCCATCGGCGCGGCGATTACTGCAAGCCCGCTGGTGCGCAAGCTTTCGTTCACCGGTTCCACCCGCGTCGGTTCATTGCTGATGCGGCAAAGTGCCGACACGGTAAAGCGGCTGTCGCTGGAACTGGGCGGTAACGCGCCGCTGATCGTGTTTGATGATGCCGATCTTGATCTGGCGGTAAAGGCGACAATGGCCAGCAAATTCCGCAATGCGGGACAGACTTGCGTCTGCGCGAACCGCATCCTTGTTCATGCGCCTATCTATGACGAATTTGCCTCCCGTCTAGGCGCGGCTGTCTCGGGCTTGCATGTCGGCAACGGCATGGAGTCCGGGACAACCACTGGTCCCCTGATCAACCGCGCTGCGGTGGACAAGGTTTCTGCCCACATTGAAGATGCCGTGTCAAAAGGCGGCAAGGTGCTGTTTTCGGGCAAGGGCCGTGAGGGTGACAACTTTGCCAGACCGTTGGTGATTGGCGATGCTAATGCCGACATGCGTCTGGCTACAGAAGAGACATTCGGGCCGGTCGCTCCGCTGTTCCGGTTCGAGACCGAAGACGAGGCCATCGCAATGGCCAATGATACCGTTTACGGGCTGGCCAGCTATTTCTACACCTCCGGCCTTGATCGTGCATTCCGTGTTGCCGAAGCACTGGAGGCCGGAATGATTGCACTGAATACCGGCAGCATCGCGATGGATGCCGCGCCGTTTGGCGGGATCAAGCAATCCGGTCTCGGGCGTGAAGGCGGCACGCTGGGGATTGAGGAATACCTTGAAACCAAGGCATTCCACATCGGCGGTCTGAAAATCTGATAGCGGCTTCCAAAGCTTCACGCGCCTACTTCACCAGCCCATCGGGGGTCCACATGAGCAGCAATACCCGCAAGCACACCATCGCAGTCATCCCCGGCGATGGCATCGGCAAGGAAGTGATGCCCGAAGGCATGAGGGTTCTGGAAAAGGCCGCTGCGCTTTACGGCTTCGAGATTGAACAGAAGTGGCACGATTTTGCCTGCTGCGATTACTATGCGCGGCATGGCAAAATGATGCCGGACAACTGGAAGGAAGAAATCGGCCGTCCCGACGCGATCTTCTTTGGCGCGGTTGGCTGGCCCGATGTGGTGCCCGACCATATTTCGCTGTGGGGTTCGCTGCTGCAATTCCGCCGCGAATATGACCAGTACGTAAACTTGCGTCCGGTGCGGCTGATGCCCGGCGTGCCAAGCCCGCTTGCGGGACGCGAACCCGGTGATATCGATTTCTGGGTCGTGCGCGAAAATACCGAGGGTGAGTATTCATCTGTCGGCGGGATCATGTTCCCCGGCACCGAACGCGAAATCGTGATCCAGGAAACGGTGATGACCCGTATCGGCGTGGACCGCGTGCTGCGTTATGCCTTTGATCTGGCCCAGAAACGCCCGCGCAAGCACCTGACCAGCGCTACAAAATCCAACGGTATTGCCATCACCATGCCCTATTGGGACCAGCGCGTCGAAGCGATGGGCGCGCAATACCCCGATGTCCGCCATGACAAATATCATATCGACATCCTGACCGCCCAATTCGTCTTGAATCCGGATCGGTTTGATGTTGTTGTAGGATCTAACCTTTTTGGTGATATTCTGTCTGATCTTGGCCCGGCCTGCACCGGTACTATCGGTGTGGCGCCTTCTGGCAATATCAACCCCGAAGGCATCCACCCTTCGCTGTTCGAACCGGTCCACGGATCGGCACCGGACATTGCCGGACAGAACATTGCCAATCCTGTGGGCATGATCTGGTCTGCGGCCATGATGCTTGAGCATCTGGGTGAGGCCGAAGCTGCGGCGGCGATCATGCGCGCGGTCGAACAGGTCCTGGCCACGCCTTCTGCCCGCACCCGCGACCTGAAGGGCGCGGCGAGCACCGCAGATTGCGGAAAGGCTATTGCCGAGGCGCTGGGCTGATGGGCAGGGCCAATGGGCGGGGCTGACGGGAGGGGCATCGTTCTGTTGCCTTTGCCCGAATTATCCGGAATTCTGTTGCAGTATGGCTGAAGTCACATCGGTCGTTTCAATGTAGGAGCACGTTAAGATTATGGCCAGCTATGCAACGATGCCCGCCAGCGCAGGGCCCGCCAGCGCAGGGAACGACTTCGTCCTGCCAAAACCGAAGGTTGCAACGCATGCGCGACTGACCAATATCGATGCCTTACGAGGCTTCGTGATGGTGCTTATGCTGCTGGACCATCTGCGCGAAACCTGGTTCGTCAATTACCCTGTGACCGATCCGGTAAATGCTGCAACGATTATCCCGGCTATGGGCTTTGCGCGCTTTGCCGTAAGCTTCTGCGCGCCGATCTTTGTCGCGCTGACCGGCCTTGGCGTCTATCTGTTCAGCATCAACCATACGGCCCGCGAAACGCGCGATTTCCTGCTCAAGCGCGGCCTTTTGCTGATCGCGATCGAACTGGTCTATCTATCACCGCTGTATTGGGGAATCGTGCCGCAGCCCACGTTCTGGTTGCAGGTCATCTGGTGCATCGGCATCTGCATGATTGCGCTTGTTTTCCTGATGCGACTGCCAAGACCTGCACTGATTGCGCTCGGCCTTGTTCTGGTATGTTTCCATAACCTGCTTGACCCCATCCGCATGACGCCTGACGATACGCTGTTTCCGGTATGGGCGCTCTTGCACCAGCGCGATACAATCGCCTTGCCGTTCGGATTTCTGGCCAAGACGACTTATCCATTGCTGCCGTGGATCGGCGTGATTTCGCTGGGGTTTGCGCTTGGTGAGTGGTTCCGTGATGAGGTGACGCCGCAGGTACGGCAGAAAAAATTGCTGCTGCTCGGCTTTGGCATGATTGGCGCGTTTGTGCTGCTGCGGCTGCTGAACGTCTATGGTGACAAGCCGTGGTTCGTGGTTGATGGCGATCCGGTCCGCACCGTCATCAGCTTCATTTCGATGACCAAGTATCCACCGTCGCTGCTGTTCCTGCTGCCAACGCTTGGCGGAGGCGCGCTGTTGCTGGTTCTGTTTGAGCGGATCGATGCATCGCGGCTTGTGGCGGCGCTGGCACTCTTTGGTGGTGCGCCGATGTTCTTCTATCTGTTGCATCTGAGCGTGTTGCGCATTTTGTATCACAGTGCACTGGCCATATGGGGGCCGAACAATGGCACCACGTACATGTTTGACAATTACAACTGGGTTCTGGTCTGGTTTGTCGCAATGATCGTGCCGCTGTATGTGCCAACGGTATGGTACGCGCGTCTCAAGCGTCGCCGTCGTGATATCACCTGGCTGAAGTACTTCTGAAAACGAGGCGCGGCATAAAATGCCGCGCCTGCCGTCGTGAAAGACCCGATCAGGAGCATTCATCCCCACATTCGGCCAAACCCGCTCTTGCTGCTGGCTTAGGCTCGCTTCATTGATACGCAATGGACAAGCCCGCGATGAACGCTTCTGCATCTAGCCTGACGAACCGCTCGCTGATCGATATCGACCGCGATCATCTCATCCACTCGGTAACTTCGTTCCGGGGGCATGAACAGCACGGCGCGGTTGTGCTGAAATCGGGCGATGGGATGTGGCTCACCGATATTGATGGCAACCGTGTGCTGGATGCTTTTGCCGGATTGTGGTGTGTCAACGTAGGCTACGGACAGGAATCGATTGTCGAGGCGGCGGCCGAACAGATGCGCCGCCTGCCCTATGCCACGGGCTATTTCCACTTTGCCAGCGAACCGGTGATCCGGTTGGCGGGTGAATTGACCGCCGCTGCGCCCGATGGCCTTGACCACGTGTTCTTTACGCAAGGCGGATCGGACGCGGTGGACAGTGCTATCCGCTATATCGTCCATTACTGGAACGCGCGGGGCAAGCCCGACAAGAAGCACTTCATCGCGCTGGAATGGGGCTATCACGGATCAAGCAGCCTTGGCGCCGGGTTGACCGCACTGGGCAACTTCCACCGCAATTTTGATCTGCCGCGCCCGTGGCAGCACCACATTGCCTCTCCCTATCCCTATCGCCACCCCGATGGTGACGATGATGCGGCGGTGATTGCATCGAGCGTGGCGGCGCTGGAAGCCAAAGTTGCCGAGGTCGGGGCCGAGAATGTTGCCGCATTCTGCTGCGAACCGATCCAGGGTTCGGGCGGGGTGATCGTGCCTCCGCGCGGCTGGCTGAAGGCCCTGCGCGAGACGTGCACCAGGCTGGGCATTCTGATGCTGGTCGACGAAGTGATCACCGGTTTCGGTCGCACCGGCCCGTTGTTTGCATGCCTTGATGAAGGCGTATCGCCCGACTTCATGACCACGGCCAAGGGTCTGACTTCGGGTTACATCCCGATGGGCGCGATGTTCATGGCTGACCATGTCTATCAGACCATCGCCGATGCCGCTTCGCCGGCACTGCCGATCGGCCACGGCCAGACGTATTCGGGCCACCCTGTTGCGGCAGCGGTCGCGCTTGAGGTGCTGCGGCTTTATCGGGAAGGCGGACTTATCGAAAACGGCCGCAAGACCGGGGAACGCTTTGCCGCGCATATGGAGCGGATCAGGGCGCATCCGCTGGTGGGCGATGTGCGTTATCGCGGTATGCTGGGCGCGATTGAACTGACGCCTGACAAGGCGACCAAGGCCGTGTTTGACCCTGCACTGGACATTGGTGGCCGCCTTTCGAAGCTGACATATGGCAATGGCGTGATCGTGCGGTGCTTTGCCAACGCGGTTCTGGGATTTGCCCCTGCACTGTGTTGTACGCTTGAAGAAATGGACATGATATTCGAGCGTGTCGAACGCGCGCTCGACCAGCTGCTCGCCCAGCCCGATATTCGCGCGATCATCGCCTAAGCGGAGGCAAAACGCCATGATGCCAGGACCCAAGCTCGACAGGATTGACCTGAAAATCCTGGCCAAGCTCCAGCAGGAGGGGCGGATCACCAATGTTGAACTGGCCGATGCTGTCGGCCTTTCACCCAGCCCCTGCCTGACGCGGGTCAAGCGGCTGGAAAAGGCGGGATACATCAGCGGCTATGGCGCGCATGTCAATTTCAACAAGCTGGGCGAAATCCTGACGGTCTTTACCGAAGTAACATTGAGCGAGCACCGGCAGGGCGATTTCAGCCGCTTTGAAAGCCGCATCGTCAAGATTGACGAGATTGTCGAATGTCACGTTGTTTCAGGCGGTTATGATTACCTGCTGAAGTTTGTCGCACGCGGCGTTTCGCACTATCAATCGATCATCGAAGGCATGCTGGAAAGCGATTACGGCATCGAAAAATACTTCAGCTATGTCGTGATCAAATCGCCGTTCATCAAGCATCACTTCCCGATTCAGAACCTGTTCGGGCAAACCCACAGTTGAGCAGCATGACAGACATCGCCGATCTTCTGCCCGATCTTGTCGCGCTGCGTCGCGATATTCACGCACACCCCGAACTGGGCTTTTGCGAACACCGCACCGCCGCGCGGATTGCCGCCGAATTGCGCAAGATGGGCATCGAAGTGTACGAAGGCATCGGCACCACCGGCCTTGTCGGCGTGTTGAAAGGCAAGCGCGCAGGCGCACGCGCGCTTGGCCTGCGGGCCGATATGGACGCGCTGCCGATTGACGAGGCGACCACTCTGCCGTGGGCCAGCAAAACCCCCGGCACATTCCACGGCTGCGGCCACGATGGTCACGTGGCCATGCTGCTGGGCGCAGCGCGCGTGCTAAGTGCCGATCCTGATTTTGCAGGCACGGTCAACTTCATCTTC
>JADYXV010000059.1 GCA_020853995.1 Novosphingobium sp. | reverse complement strand
TCGTGCTGGCGTCTTATTTCGTGGTCGTCCGGCTGATGGACAAATATGGCATGGGCGCTGTCGGCATCTTCGCCAGCGAAAAGGCGGCGGCCAATGCGCATAGCGACTGGCTGGCTTGGGTGGTGCCGCTGGTCCTGGTCGAAGTTTACTACGGGCGGAAGTGGGACCGGTTGCTGAAGAAGCGCGAACAGTTAGCCTAATGTCCGCTTTCCACAACTTAGTCGCCATTCAAGCGCGGCTGCCCTCGGCATCAAAGCGGACTCAGAGGCCAAAGACCTAGCAGCGCAATTTGACGCATTGTGCTGATCGGGCATTGAATTTGCACCCGGAGTTTGTATCCCGATTGCATCTCCGAAAAAAGGACCTGCGCCATGTCGCTCTCACTTTACGAAGCCTTTGTTCCCAATTGCCAGCAAGTGGTGGGCGCACTCGCCAATCTGATCGACAAGGGGGAGGCGTTTGCGAAGGACAAGGGGATTTCGGACGAGGACATGATCGGGGCTCGCCTGGCAGAGGATATGTGGAACCTGCCGTGGCACGTGCGCAGCTGCTGGGTCCATTCGGCCTATGTCATCAGCCTGCTGCCAAGCGGAGAATTTTCGCCCGATTTCACCCAGGTCCCCGATAGTTGGGATGCGATGCGCGCGCAGGTCGCCGCAACGCTGGACGGATTGGCAAAGGTCACGCCCGAAGAGTTGGAAGCGGTGGCGGACAGCACCATTGGCTTTGTGCTGGGGGGCAAGCGTCTGATGGAATTTACGGGGCAAAATTTCCTGCTCAGCTTCAGCCAGCCAAATGTCTATTTCCACGCGACCACATTCTACGACATTCTGCGGATGAAGGGCGTGCCGCTGGGCAAGCGCGATTTCATGGGCGTGCCGCGTTTCAAGAGCTAGTTCGCGCCTCTTCCAGCTTGGCCACGGTCAGGGAAAGCCGGGACTGGCGGCGTGAGGATTTGTGTCCCCAAGCATATTTGGAGCGGTCTTTCCGGACTCGACCCCATTGCGGACATTGTTCAAATCCGTCCGCTCAGCCATTCCGCAAGGAAATCAGCAGGTCAGGTCACCGCCAACATGGTTAACGTACCGCTGGTGATTGACAGAGGAGCAGGCATGTCCGAATTGCCTCATTCTGATAGATCGGGGGACTCAGGATGAAGTCGAAGTTTTTGGGCGTTTTCGTCGCTCTTGCCGCAATCATGTGCGCAACGCCTGCAGTTTCCGCGACAATCATTTTCCGCGCCACGGGAACCGCCACCGGCTTCAGCACAACGGCTGGCGCGTTCAGCAACATGCCCTTCACCGTGACGGCAACGGCGGATACCAATTCCAAAAGGCAGTGCACGCAGGGCAACGTGCTGATCCCGAACTGCTTCCTGCTGATCAACGATAGTCTGAGTGTTGATGTGGCAGGGTTGGGAAGCTTTGACATTCTGTCGCCATCCCTCAGCATCCGGAATGCTTTGGGTGCGTTTTCGTTTGCGGAGGTGTACGCCTTGTCACCGCTGGGTATCCGCACTCTGATGGCAGTGAACATCTCGGGATCCGTGTCGCCACTGACGAACTATGACCTGATTTCGGACGTACCGTTGTTTTCGACCGGCGCCTTTGTGCAACGCACCGATGCCGTTCCCGGACCCGGCCAGCTGCCGATCCCTGTGACCGGCGGCGCGCTGTTGATCACCCAGACGACCATAAGCCAGGGAAGTTTCGAGGCTTTTCTTAGGTCAAGTGTGCCCGAACCGGCAGCATGGGCGATGATGGTCGCTGGTTTTGGTTTCGTCGGCGGCGCCATGCGCCGTCGTCAGTCAGTCCGCGTTACTTACGCCTAAACCCCACTCCACGCCGCAGAGCGCAAGCCCCGTCGGAGCGATCAGACTGGCCTTTTGTTGGCGAAGCAGGGGAGGGAATGCTCCCGCCCCGCAATATTTCTGACGCTCGACAGGCGCACTCATCCACCGAAAGCCTGTCGTCGGCATCCGTTACCGGCAGAACCGGATCGATATCATCGACATTGTGGCAGGGGGCGAAACGCCCAACCCGCCGCCGCCACGAAATAGCCCTTTCCTATTCGAATCCGTTGTGCTCCATCCTGCTTGATGAAGCACAAGGCCTTCCTTCCCCGCCAGCATTCCCGCTCCGGCCCAACGCGCGGCTGGTATCATTCTACCGGAGGGGAGTGACAAGTTTGAAAAGTTCCTCTGGGAGAGGGGATAATCCGGCGCCTTTGCCGGCGCATGCCGCGCGTTCCTTGTAAACCGGGTGGATGATACCCACATGTCGCATACGCCTTTTCGCTCTGTCGAGCGCGATGCTGTCTGGCGGTGTCTCTTCACGATCAAAATTCGTTTGATTGGCTTTCCTGAGACAGGAAACGCAATCGCCGTGCACGGAGTTTGACAGCCAAGCATGAGCGATCCTGAAAGAACTGCTCCATGATCGCCTATTTCCTGCTCGTGCACCGTTATCCCGCGCAATTCAAACGCCTCTTCATCGCCATTTATGCGCCGGGAAATCTCTATGTTGTCCATGTCGACAAGAGTTCCGGAACGGAGCTGGCCAAGGACATTGCCACGTTTCTTTCACCGTATCAGGGCGTTGAAATCCTTGAGGCAGAGGATGCGCTTTGGGGCGGTTACAGTCTGGTCGATGCGGAACTTCGCGGCATGGAACGCCTGCTGGAGATGAATGACCGGTGGACCCACTATATCAATCTTTCCGGGCAGGATTTTCCACTCAAGAGCCAGGACTATATTCGCCAGTTCTTTGCTGCGAACCCCGGCAAACAGTTCATTCGGGCGCTCGATCAGCGCAAAGAACGCCCGGACACGATGAACCGCGTGAGCCATCTTTTCGTCGAGGAAAATGGCAAGATGACCGCAACCGGCGTGCCGCGCCGATACCCGACGGGAGATACACCCTTTATCGGCACCCAGTGGAAGGCCGTGACCCGCAGCTTTTGCGAATTCGTCTGCAACGATGTGCGGGCCGATCGATTCAAGACATTCTACCGGCGCAGTTTCATTGCCGATGAAGCCTTCTTCCAGACCGTGCTGATGAACCATGCCGGACAAGGCGAAGTCATGAACGATGACCTGCGCATGATCGACTGGGTTCCCGATGGTAAGATCAAACTGCGCCCGCGCAATTTCGGCAGCGCTGATATTGTCGCACTGCGCCGCAGCCCCGACCTGTTCGCGCGCAAATTTGACGCGGCAGAGGACCGGCATGTGCTGTCCTTGCTTGAAGCGCACCTCAAGACACCAGCGGCGACAAATTATGTGCCGATCGCGGCATTGGCCGCACTACCCGCCGCCGCCTGATTCCCCCAGTCCCTGAAAGGACAACACCATGGCCAAATCACAAGCCCGCTCGAACCGCGAAGCCCGCAAGCCCAAAGCGCCCAAGGTCAAGACCAACGTGTCCAAGCCCAGCGAAAAACCCGGCGTGGTGCGCGGGCTGGACAATATGAAGAACAAGTAGAGATCCGGGCGCAGCT
>JADYXV010000058.1 GCA_020853995.1 Novosphingobium sp. | reverse complement strand
GGCGCGATCCGGCGCGGGTCGCTGGGGTTTGAGGACTTGCGGCGGGTGGCGCTGAATGTGCTGGGCGATATTGCGGCGCAGGCGGTGCAAGCAGGCAGCGGATCGTTGGGCGGCGGGGCTGGTGCTGGCGGGGCGTCATTGGGACTGGGCAGCTTGATCGGATCGATCTTTGGCTTGCCGGGGCGGGCCACGGGCGGGCCGGTGGCACCGGGGCGCGGCTATCTGGTGGGGGAGCGCGGGCCGGAGATGTTCGTGCCGACATCCGCCGGACGGGTGGAGCCTTCGGTGGGCAGCGGCAAGGGGCGGGACGTGAATGTTTCGATCAGGATCGTCAGCCCGCAAGGCAGCAACCAGCCCGAAAGCTTGCGCCGGTCCGGCCGTCAGGTGGCGCAAGCTGTGCGCCGTGCTCTCAATGATTTTTGACCAAGCGGAGAAGCCGATATGAGCCACTGGCTCGCCATGCGCCGCACGGTGCAACAGAGCGACACGATCCAGCGGTTTGATCCGCGTTTCTGGACGGTCAATTTTCCACGGCCTGCGATGGCTTCGGTCGTTACCACCGCGCCTGATGCGTTGCGCGTGGATGCGGTGTTCCAGAAGGCCGATGATCTGATCGGGCTGATCTGGGAATCGCAAGACAAGTGGGACCATCCGCTTTTGGCCTATGAGACGAAGACCGATTATTCGCGGCTGACGCTGTCCTTCCGCTGGCGCTCTGCCGGGGTTTTGCCGCTGGATGCGGTGAACGGGCCGACGCTAACGATTGAAGGGCGCGATGCGGCGGGCAATGCGCGGGCGTGGTATGTGCGGCTGTGGAATTACGCGACCGGGACGCCGACCGACGCGCAAGTGACGCTGCCGTTTTCGGCATTGAGCGGCGGGTTCATGCTGCCGGGTGAGGCCGATCCGGTGCATCCGGCGGATATTGACCGGCTGTTCATCTCGCTGGTGGCACCGGGATATGGCGGAGGCGCTGCGGCCTTTGCGCAAGCGGTGACGGGGTGGGCGGAACTGACCGGAATCCGGTGCGAAGGCCACAAGCCGATGCTGGAAATCGGCGATGTGATGGTGCCGCCGCACGGGTTGGCCATGTGTACCGGATATGACGATGCCTATAATATGACGCCTGCGCGATTGCTGCGGCAGGTGCGCGGGTTGGGGTATCGCGGGAGCATCAATCACTACATCGGGATGAGCCACTTTTTCCCGTTAGCGCCCGATGGGCTTGGCGGCTTTGTGGTTGATCCGGCGTTGCCTGCTTTCAATGTGGCGGCGCTGCGCTGGCATCAGGCGTTTCTGGCCGAAGCTGCGGCGATGGGCTTCACCGTGATTGCATCGCAATCCTATGAATTGCTGGCGCAGCATTGCCCGGCTGCTTGGCAACAGCGGACGTGGGAGGGCGTTGCGGGCCTGACCGGCTGGTCGCCGCCATCGGCGCTGCTTTCGCCTGCGCATAGCGGGGCGATGGCATGGGTGCGCAAGGTTGGCGTGTCGCTGGTGGCGCTGTTGCAGGATGCGGGGTTGCCGGTACGCCATCAGGTGGGTGAGCCGTGGTGGTGGGTGACGGCCGAGCGCAAGATCTGCATTTATGATGATGCGGCGCGGGCGGCGTTTGGCGGAAGTCCTGTCAATATTCCCGATCTTGGGGCCGGTTTGAGCGCGGCGCAGAAGGCGCTGCTGGATGCTGCGGGGGCCTTGCTGGCGCAATCTACGGCGGACCTGGCAGCGGCGGTGAAGGCAGCGGCTGGTGCGGCGGGGGCAGAGACGCTGTTGCTGGCATTTTTGCCGACCGTGCTTGATCCGGTGACGCCCGAGGCGTTGCGCGCAAACTTGCCGGTGGCTTGGGCATCGCCTGCGTTTGATGTGTTGCAACTGGAAGATTATGACTGGGTGACGGCGGGCAAGGACGCTCTGCGTGCGCAGGCCCGCGTGATTGCCGAAGCGCGGCTGAATTATCCGCGTGAGCGCCAGCATTACCTTTCAGGCTTTGTGCTGGATGGCGCGACTGCGGCGGTGGAATGGCCGCGCATTGATGCGGCGGCAAGCGAGGCTGTGGCGTTGGGTGTGGCCGAGACGTTCATCTGGGCGCAGCCGCAGGTATCGCGCGATGGCTATGTCCGGCTTCCCGAAACGAGCGGAGATGCAACGATGCAATCATTTGACGATGTTCTGTTTCCGCTGGCGCTGGGGCGTGATGCTTCGGTGACGCCGGAATTTTCGACCAATGTGACGATAACTGCGTCGGGGTTCGAGCGGCGAAACAGTTTGTGGTCTGACGCGCGGCTGCGGTTTGATGTGGGACCGGGGGTGCGGTCCGAGGCGGAACTGGGCGAGCTTATCGGCTTTTTCCGGCCGCGGCGGGGGCAGGCGCGCGGGTTCCGCCTGCGCGATCCATCGGATTTCAGTTCGAACGGGATGACGGGGACGCCGACACCAGTCGATCAGGTGATCGGGTTGGGGGATGGCGCGGCGGCGCGGTTCGAACTGGTCAAGCTGTATGGCGATGACGAGGACGCGCAGCGGCGGAGGATTACGCGACCGCGTGGCGGCACGGTGCGGGTGAGCGTGAACGGTGTGGAGACGGGTGACTTTGCGGTTGATCCGCTGGGAGTGATTGCTCTGGCAAGCGCACCTGCAACGGGCGCGGTGGTGCGGGCCGGGTTCCTGTTTGATGTGCCGGTGCGGTTTGCCGAGGACCGGCTGGATATATCGGGTGCGGAATTTGCCGCAGGCGAAGCGCCGAGCGTGCCGCTGGTGGAATTGCGAGAAGACGCATGAGCCGGGTCTGGTTTGCGCAGGCGCTGGAGACAGTGGCGGTGTGGTGGCGGATCGAGCGGCGCGACGGCGTGGCGTTGGGGCTGACCGGGCATGACCGCGATCTGGTGTTTGCGGGGCTGCGCCATCGCACCGCGCCGGGGATGGTGCCTTCCGCCGTGCGGCGCACTGCGACGTTCGAGCCGGACTCTGCCGAAGTGAAGGGCGCGCTGAGCCATGATGCGATTGGCGAGGCCGATCTGGCGGCGGGCCGGTTTGACGGCGCGCGGGTTTCGATGGGGCTGGTCGATTGGGAGACGCTGGAGGCCGAAACGCTGTTCATCGGTACGATCGGATCGGTCGGGCGTGAGGGCGAGACGTTTTCAGCCGAACTGCAATCGATCAAGCAGGCTTTGGCGCGGCAAGTGGTGCCGCGCACATCGCCGACCTGTCGTGCGGAGTTTTGCGGCGATGGATGCGCGCTTTCTGCGGCGCGGTTCACGCGCGGGGCGCAATTGGCCGAGGTTTCGGCGGACCGGCAGTGGGTGAAGCTGGCAGGCGTTGCCGATGGATCCGATTATGCCTTTGGCTGGCTGCGGCCGGTGGACGGTGCGGATGCCGGGATCATTTTGCGCGTGCAAGCGGCGCAGGACGGTTGGCTGGTGCTTGAGCGGCCACTGGCGGTTGGTGCCGGAGCGGGCCTGCGCGTGGTTTTGCGCGAAGGGTGTGACCATACGATCGGCACATGTGCCGACCGGTTTGCCAATGGCGCGAACTTTCAGGGTGAGCCGTTTCTGCCGGGCAACGAGTTGCTGACCCGCTATCCGGCGGCGCAGTGATGGACGCGGCATTGGCGGAGGCGGCTTTGCGCCTCGTTGGCACGCGGTTCCGGTTGCACGGACGCGCTCCTGAAACCGGGCTGGATTGTGTGGGGCTGGTGGCGGCGGCGATGCGGGGGGC
>JADYXV010000057.1 GCA_020853995.1 Novosphingobium sp. | reverse complement strand
CAAGTCGTCATGCACAATACGCTGGCCGCCAGCGATTACGCCCTGATTGACCGTGATACCATGACGCCACGCCCCAATTACTGGGCCGCCGTGCTGTGGCGACGCACGATGGGGCAGACCGTGCTCGCCTCTCCGAAATCCCCCTCACCCGCCATGCGGCTTTACGCCCACTGCCTTGCCGGAAAGGCAGGCGGCGTGGCAGTTATGGCACTGAACACGGGCGAGGCGGCGCAGCGCATCAATCTTGGTGGCAAGGGACTTGGCTGGACAATGACCGGCACACCGCTTGATACGCGCAGCGTGCTGGTAAACGGCCACCAGCCCGCACTCGAAGCTGACCTCAAGTTCACAGGGCTTGAAGGCGCGGCGATCAGCGGGACGACCACGATCCCCGGCCAATCGGTTGCATTCTTTGCGATACCGGGTGCCGCCAATCCGGCCTGCCGTTAAATGCGGGTCGTTCTCGTCGGGGAAGCCATGCTCGAACTGTCGCAAGACGGTGAGAGCTGGCAGCTTGCCTATGGTGGGGACACCCTGAACACCGCGATCCACCTCGCCCGTGCCGGGGTGGACACCGCGTTCCTCACCGCCCTTGGCACCGATCCGTTCAGCGCAGACCTGAAACGGCGATGGGCGGCAGAGGGGCTGGACACAAGCCTTGTCCTTGCCGATCCACTGCGAAATTCCGGCCTTTATGCGATCACCTGTGACGCCGCAGGCGAACGCAGTTTCACGTACTGGCGCAACGATAGTGCCGCTCGGCAGGTGTTTGCGTGCGAAGGGATAGATGACGCTCTGGCTAGCGCCGCGCAGGCCGATCTGCTGGCGTTCTCGCTGGTTTCGATGGCGGTGCTTCCGCCCGATAGCCGCGATGCATTGCTGGCGTTGGCCCGAAAGGTGCGCGAACGCGGCGGGCAGGTTACGTTCGATGGAAACTACCGGCCACGCCTTTGGCCTGATGCCCCAACTGCGCGCGCCGCGCGCGATGCCGCCATTGCGCTGGCCACCATCGGCCTGCCCACGCTTGAGGACGAAGTGCTGCTGGGCAGTACCAACAATCCCGCTGCCGTGGCCGCCCATTGGCAAAGCCTTGGCTGCGCCGAAACCGTGGTAAAGCTTGGCGCGGACGGATGCCGCTTGCCCGATGGCCGGATCATCGCGCCCGAAAGCGTGCTCGCCCCTGTCGATACCAGCGGCGCGGGCGATGCCTTCAACGCCGGCTATCTTGCCGCGCGCCTTCGCGGCGAAGCGCAGGAGCAGGCCGCACGCGGCGGCCATGCCCTTGCCGGTTGGACGATCATGCGCCGGGGGGCCATTCCCTCGCGGGATTGACCCCCAACGTCCGCCTACCGGTCGATATAGCCAACCCGCACCAGATCCGCCGGTGCAGACGAGCGCCCCGCCCAAACCGTAAAGCGGCCTGCCGGGATCACCCACGCGTGCGCCTTTTCATCCCACACGCCAAGCGGGTGATTGGTCGCAGCAGGATCGATCCCGATCTCGACCGCGCCCGATGCGCCCGGCTGCAATTCGATCCGCTGGAAGCCGACCAGACGCTTGGGTGGCTGCACCGCGCCCACCGCGTTCGCGCTTTGCGGCAACGTCACATAGACTTGCACCACTTCGGCCCCGGCCAGCTTGCCGCTATTCTTGACCCGCACTTGCGCGCGCCATGATCCGCGCGCGCTGTCGAACACAAGCTTCGGCGCGCTCTGGACAAATGTGGTGTAAGACAAGCCGTGGCCGAACGGGAAGGCGACGCAAGGGTTCCGTCCCGCCCGTACCGCGCAGCCGCCGCTCACATTCGCATCATACCAGCGATAACCGATGGCCAGCTTCTCGCTGTAGGTCACCGTCTGGGTCTTCCCGTCTGAGGCCAGAACGCCGGGAAACTGCGCCGGGGTCGCATGATCAAGGAAGCCCTTGCCCGCGCGCGGAAAAGTCACCGGCAATTTGCCCGACGGATTGACCCGGCCAAACAGCACATCGGCCACGATATTGCCGTCCTCCTGCCCGGGGAACCATGTTTCGAGGATCGCTGGCCCCTTGGCCCCGACGACAGCACCCGGCAGCGTAACGCCCGCATTGTCTTTCAACACCAGCACCGATTTGGCCGCCATCGACCGTCCCGTAGCGGAACGCGCCGCCAGCAAAGCCTCGATCATGGCTGTAGTCCCGCTATTGCGCGCGGTGTTCTTCTCGCCGCTGGTGGCAAGGGCGTTGGACCGCGCCGCATACCACTCACGCCCGCTGCCAAGCGCTGCACCGGATGCAAGCTCATGGCCGCTGGTATCAGCGAAAGTCGCCCGGTCTGCCCCTTCCTCGGAGATCGTGCCCGCCATGATCACCACCGCATCGGCCTTGGCCGCTTCGGCAACGGCATCAGCAAAGGGTACTTGCGCGCCGTCAACGGTGCCCGAGGCATTGGCATCATCCACCAGCACCAGCTTGACCGAAGCAGTGGCGCCCAAGGCGTTGCGCAATCCTTCAATCGGGGAAACGGTGTAGGCTGGCACAACGTCGGAACTGCCGCCGCCCGACCCCATCGGCTCACCCGTCACCGCGCCGCCTGCCACCGCCTGCTGCGCATAGACCTGGCTGGCCTTGCCGATCAGGACGAGCGACTTGATCCCGTTGTGCAAGGGCAGGGCCCCGTTGTTCTGCAACAGCACCGCCCCGCGCCCGCCGATGGCCCGCGCCAGCTTGCCACCCGCTGCATAATCGATCGGCGATTGCTCCAGCTTGCGGTCAAAGATCCCCGCCTTGAAGGCTTGGGTATAGCGCCGTTCCAGCGCTTCATCGATCTGGGCAAGGGTCAGCTCACCGCTGGCAAGCGCGGCCTTGATCTTTTCCGGCGCCCAGAAAT
>JADYXV010000056.1 GCA_020853995.1 Novosphingobium sp. | reverse complement strand
CGCGACGCAGACCGCTACTTCGGCGTCAGCCTGCGCGCCAAGTTCCAGTAACCGCCCATCCCTCCCAAGGGCGGACGAAGAGGCTCCGGACTACGGTCCGGGGCCTCTTTTTTGTTGGGGACGGGTGACGGGATTGGCGGCTTTGCGGGATTGCCGCAGAAATGCTGCCGTTCGGAAAACGACCCCATAGGCGACGCCGACGATCTGTTTCATTCTGGGCACGTGAGCGACCCTTTGAGCCCGTTTCAGCGACAACTACATCGCAATTCTGCTGCTTCGGCGAACCGCGTGGGAGGAATGCTCGCAGCTGGTCCGTACGTCGGCCTCACGATGCTGGTCACGTTGCCAATCATGGCTGTAGCAGGAGAGGGTGATTACATCATAGCCGTGATGGCCGGACTTTACGCAGTCTTGTGTATCCATGGTGTTCGAATGCGCCAAGGGGCCGAGAAGCAGTCCTTTCGGCGGTCACTGGGCTTTTGGCTAGCACTGTATTCTTTCTTCCTTGCAATCGGCTTAGGAGCGCTGGCTATTGCCTTCCTAGTTGCTCCCGGAGGTTGGCAGTAGGTCCGCTCCCCACCCACTTTCAGCCATCCAACAGAGACAGCCCAAACCCCAAAAACCGCCGTCATCCTGAACTTGTTTCAGGATCCATTTCTCAACGCAAGCCGCCGTTCGAGCGGATGGATGGACCCTGAAACAAGTTCAGCATGACGGGGTTGATGATTGGGGTTGCCGGAGGGGCTAAACGCCAGACGCGTTCAAGGAAGCCGCCCCACCTCTCGTCGCCCCGGACTTGATCCGGGGTCAGGCTTTTCTTTGCGGCCTCTGCGCGAAACAGGGAAGCCTCAGTCCGGATCAAGTCCGGGCCGACGTGGGGTGGGGGTGTCTGGTTATGGATGGGATTGGCGTGGATAGCGCGGGAGGGGCAACGCCCATTCGCACCAACTCAACTTTCCAGCTCAACATCCCAGTACAGCCAATCGCGCCATGTTTCGTGCAGGTGGCCCGGCGGGAAGGCGCGGCCGCGGTCTTGGAGTTGCCAGGTGGTGGGGCGGATGGCGCGGTTCATCAGCTTCATGCGGGCTTGTTCCGGCGTGCGGCCGCCTTTGCGCAAGTTGCAGGGCGAACAGGCCGCCGCGACATTTTCCCACGAGGTGCGCCCGCCCAGACGGCGCGGGACGATGTGATCGAAGGTCAGGTTATCGGGGCAGCCGCAGTATTGGCACTGAAAGCCATCGCGCAGGAACAGGTTGAAACGCGTGAAGGCGGGATATTCGCTGGGCCGCACATATTTGCGCAGTGCGATGACCGAAGGCAGCTTCATGCCGAAGCTGGCGCTGTGCACCTCGCGGTCATAGGTTTCGATAATGTCGACGCGTTCAAGGAACACCGCCTTGATCGCGGTTTGCCACGGCCACAGGCTGAGCGGATAGTAGCTGAGCGGGGTGTAATCGGCGTTCAGCACCAGAGCGGGGCAATTGGACAAGTGGCGGTCATTGCCCAATACGGCATTGCCCAACACACCATTAAACGCGGCGCTATCGCCGCTGTGAGGCCTGGCCGAAGCCGCCTGCTCTATCAGCGCCTTATGAAGCACGTCCCGTTCCGGTCCCTGCACATCGGGGCGTGATGGCCCCGGCAAGGACAGTCATGGCTGAGCCGCATGACTTCTGTGTTACGCATGGGCACAAGGAACACCGCCGCCCCCCTTCCGTCAAGAGGGAACGGCGGGCAATTTCCACAACCTGATCAAAAGGCGTAGGCAGTCACCAAATCGGTCAGCAGATCGCGCCCCGTAAACACCGACTGGATCGATACACGTTCGTTCAGCCCGTGAACGCCATTGCCATCCGGATTGCCGAAGAAGCCGGGAGGGCCATAGCTGGGGATACCGACAGCGGAGAGGAACACGCCATCGGTTGCGCCGGTGGACATGACCGGGACCATCGGCACGCCGGGGTAATACTTCGCCACCAGCTTTTCCGCAGGGCCGATGATCGCAGGGTTGAGCGGAGGCGCCTTCGCATCCGGCCCGCGATTATCGGTGCGGACCACGGTCATTTTCGGATCGGCGACGACCGTTTCCAGCGTCTTGCGCACGTCTTCGGCCAGAATGCCGGGGAAGATGCGGCAATTGATGTTGGCCCCTGCCCGTTGCGGCAGCGCATTGTTGGCGTGTCCGCCATCGAGCAGCGTGGCGACGCAAGTGGTGCGCAGCATCGAATGGAATGCGCGGTCGGTGTTGAGCAGCGCTTCGGCCTGTGCGTCAGCCGGATTGGCGGCAATGGCGACCATTGCCTTGCCCATCGCATCGGCGCGCGCGGCACCGGCCTTTGAAAAATAGGCTCGGGTCGTATCGTTCAGCATCAGCGGGAAATCGAAATCGCGAAGGCGGGCCAAGGCATCGGCAAGCCCGTAAATCGCGTTTTCCTTGACCGGGGTGGAGCTGTGCCCGCCGGGGTTGGTGGCTTCGATACGGTAATTGACCGGCGTCTTTTCGCCCACGTGGATCGTCTGGACAACGACGCGGCCACCGTCTTCCAGCGGCTTGTCGGTGCGGCCCGATCCGCCTTCGTTCAGGGCAAATTCGGCATCGATCAATTCGCGGCGGTTCTTGGTCAGCCACTCTACGCCGTTGAAGGCGGTGCTGGTTTCCTCGCCGCACGTCAGCGCCAGCTTGATGGTGCGCTTGGGAGCCTTGCCCGCCTTGCGCCCCTCCCTACGGAAGCGCATCAGCATATCGACCCACACCGCGTCCATCGCCTTCATATCGGCCACGCCGCGCCCGTAGAAATAGCCGCCCTCTTCGATGAAGGCATAAGGATCGCGGGTCCAATCCTCGCGCTTGGCCACCACCACATCAAGATGGCCGAGCAGCAGAATGGGCTTGGCCTTTTTTGCGGTGCCGGGAAGAATGGCAACGATGCCGCCTTCCTTGGGAAATTCGGGCACTGCAAAACGGTGGATTTCGGCGCTGGTGAAGCCTGCGCTGCGCAAGTGGCCCTCGATCTTGTCTGCCAATGCCGTGCAACTGCCGGTGGTGATCGAGGTGTCGGTTTCCACCATCTCTTTCAGCAACGCACGATAGGCCTGTTGATCAGGCCGAAGCGAAGCTTCGGCTGCCAGCGCAGGGCTTGCGGTCAGCAGCGTTGAGCCAAGCAAAATAAGCAGTTTGCGCATGATTGTGGCGGTCCTCGATGAAGCCGGATCTTGCCAGTATCGTGCGTCAGCCAAGCCTCTTGCGCAAACGCCTTTTTGCCAATGTTACGGCCTGTGTAAAACGAACCGGATTCGCTTGGGTTTTTGCCCTCAAGTGCCTATGGCCAGATGATGGCCAGTACGAACGAAAACATCCCCAACGCCAACGAGTATGGCGCCGATTCGATCAAGGTTCTCAAAGGACTTGATGCGGTTCGAAAGCGCCCCGGTATGTACATCGGCGATACCGACGATGGATCGGGCCTGCACCACATGGTGTTCGAGGTTTCCGATAACGCGATCGACGAAGCGTTGGCGGGGCACTGTGATCTTGTGCTGATCGAACTGAACGCCGATGGCTCGGTTTCGGTTGAAGATAACGGGCGCGGCATTCCCACCGGCATTCACGCCGAGGAAGGCGTTTCTGCCGCCGAAGTGATCATGACCCAGCTTCACGCGGGCGGTAAGTTTGAGAACACGTCTGACGATAACGCCTACAAGGTGTCGGGGGGCCTTCACGGCGTGGGCGTTTCGGTGGTCAACGCCCTGTCCGAATGGCTGGAGCTGACGATCTGGCGCGACGGGCAAGAGCATTGGATGAAGTTTGCCCACGGCGATGCGGTTTCGCCGCTGATCGTGCGCGGCCCTGCGCCCGACAATGGCAAGGGCGGCGTCAAGAAGGGTACGCGCGTCACCTTCGTCGCCAGCACCGACACGTTCAAGAACGTGCTCGAATTTGATTTCGATAAGCTGGAACACCGCTACCGCGAACTGGCCTTCCTCAATTCGGGCGTGCGCATCCTGCTGCGCGACAAGCGCCATGCCGATGTGAAGGAACACGATCTTTATTACGAAGGCGGGATTGCCGCGTTCGTGAAATACCTTGATCGCAACAAGGCGGCGCTGATGCCCGATCCTGTGGCGATTTCGGCAGAGCGCGATGGCGTGGGCATCGAAGTCGCGCTGGAATGGAACGACAGCTATTATGAAAACGTGCTGTGTTTCACCAACAACATCCCGCAGCGCGATGGCGGCACACACATTGCTGCATTCCGCGCGGCGCTGACGCGTACGCTGAACGGTTATGCCGAGCGTTCGGGCATGCTGAAAAAGGAAAAGGTTTCGCTGACCGGCGAAGACATGCGCGAGGGCCTGACCGCCATCGTTTCGGTCAAGCTGCCCGATCCGAAGTTTTCATCGCAGACCAAAGACAAGCTGGTGTCCTCCGAAGTGCGCCAGCCTTTGGAAAGCCTGATGGCTGACAAGATGGTGGAATGGCTGGAGGAAAACCCCGGCCACGCCAAATCGATCATCCAGAAGGTGATCGATGCCGCCGCCGCGCGCGAAGCGGCCAAGCGCGCACGTGAATTGACTCGCCGCAAGGGCGCGATGGACATCGCCAGCCTTCCGGGCAAACTGGCCGATTGTCAGGAACGCGATCCTGCCAAGTGCGAACTTTTCCTGGTCGAGGGTGACTCCGCAGGCGGCAGCGCCAAGCAGGGCCGTGACCGCAAGACGCAGGCGATCCTGCCGCTCAAAGGCAAGATCCTCAATGTCGAGCGCGCGCGGTTTGACCGGATCATCGGATCGAAGGAAGTCGGCACGCTGATCCAGGCGATGGGCACCGGCATCCGCGATGAATTCAACCTTGAGAAGCTGCGCTACCACAAGATCGTGATCATGACCGACGCTGACGTTGACGGCGCGCATATCCGCACCTTGTTGCTCACCTTCTTCCACCGCCAGATGCCCGACATCATCCGCGCCGGACACTTGTTCATCGCGCAGCCGCCGCTGTACAAAGTCGCCAAGGGCCGCAGCGAAGTGTACCTTAAGGACAACGCCGCGCTGGATCGCTATCTGGTCGAAGCGGGCATTTCGGGCCGCGTTCTGGAAACCGCAGGCGGTGCGCGCAGCGGGCCTGACCTTGAAAATCTGGTCGAACATGCGCTGCGCATGCGCAACCTGATGGCCTTCGTGCCCCGCCGCTATAACCCCGCCATCATCGAAGCGCTGGCACTGGCTGGCGCGCTCGATTTTGACATGCCAGCCGAAGTCCGCGCCGAAGCTTTGGCGCGCACCACGCGCTGGCTGGACCGGGGCGATACCGAGGCGCGCTGGCTGGTCGAAATGGCCGAAGAGGGCGGCTATCACATCAAGCGCGTATGGCGCGGCGTAACCGATCATCACGTGATCGAACCCGGCTTCCTGATCAGCGCCGAAGCGCGCAAGCTGGCCAAGCTGGCGGCTGAAAACGCCGATGTCTATTCCGGCGTGGCGCGGCTGGTGCGCCAGACGGCCGCAGCGGCAGAGGCTGAACCCGAAGTGGTGGTTTCGGCTGATGATGATGGCGACATTCCGGTAGCAGCGCCGGTAACGCAAGCCAAGGACGCAATCACGCGGCCTTCGGAACTGCTCGAAACGGTGTTTGCCGGGGGCCGCAAGGGGCTTTCGATCCAGCGCTACAAAGGGCTTGGCGAAATGAACGCCGACCAGCTTTGGGAAACCACGCTGGACCCCAATGTGCGCACGCTGTTGCAGGTCAAGGTCGAAGACGCCGACATTACGGACGAAATCTTCACCCGCCTGATGGGTGACGTGGTAGAACCGCGCCGCGAATTCATTCAGGAAAACGCGCTGAACGTGGCCAATCTGGACGTCTGACCTGTGGCCTTCACCGATGCCATTCCGTGGGACCAGCCCGCGACGATGATTGACCTTGAAGGCCGCACGCCCATCATCGGCACGATCCGCGACTGCGCGCTACATTTTGGCCTGTATAAGGAACACGCGCGGGGCAACGCGCGGGTGTTGTTGACCGTGCCGATCCACCGCGAAGGCCGCGTCACGCGCACATGGCTGCTCGATCCATCGGAAATCGCGGAACTGGCAGACCGTCTGGCGCGCGAAACGAACTAGCGTTTTGCGATGCGCGCTGCTTGGGCTTGCGCGGGGTTGTCAGTGAAGATGCCATCAACGCCAGCCTTCACCAGCGCGTCCCACGCCGCAGCGCAGTTGCCATGAGCAGCGGGATCAGTCCCAATGCGCAAGGCGGGCGGAAGGAACGCATTTTCGCAGCGCAAGGTCCAGGTGTGCACCTTGAGGCCAGCCGCATGGGCCAAGGCGACAAGGCCGGTGGGCTGAAGCTGCGCATCGACCACCATCGTCGCCTCGACGCCAATCGCATCGACATGGGCCGCCAGCGCCTTCAGTCCGGTGGACTTTGCCATCGCGGCATACGTCGTGCCCGGACGATCGGCGGGGCCACCCTCGGACGACATCAACTGCACCAGCCGCAACTTCGTGCGCTTGCGCAAGGCCTCAAGCGGGCCAGCTTCAAAGCTCTGGATGAACACCGGATCGCTGGCTTCGCGATATCCTGCCGCATCCAGCATCGTCAGCAGCATCGAAGCGGTATCGATGCCTTGCGCGCTGAACCAGCCGGGGTGCTTGATCTCGGGGTAAATGCCGATGCGGCGGCCTGTCTCGGCCTCCTTGGCTTTAACCAGGCCAAGCACTTCGGCGAAAGTGGGCACCTGATAGAGGCCATCAAAGCGCGTGTTGGCGGGGCGCAACTTGGGCAGGCGTTCTTTGGCGCGCAGGGTGCGCAATTCGGCCAGCGTGAAATCTTCGGTGAACTAGCCGGTCATGGTCTCGCCATCGATCACATGGGTACGGCGGCGGCTGGCAAATTCGGGGTGATCGGCCACATCGGTCGTGCCCGAAATCTCGTTCTCGTGCCGCGCCACCAGCACGCCATCCTTGGTCGGCACCAGATCCGGCTCGATAAAGTCCGCGCCCGCATCAATCGCGCGCTCATAAGAGGCCAGTGTATGTTCGGGCCGCTCCCCGCTCGCACCGCGATGGCCGATCAGGATTTGCGCGTGGGCAGAAGGGATCATCACGGCGAGCACCAATGCGGCAAGGATGGACTTGCTTATCATAACAGCGCTTGCGCCCAATCCGCTTCCTTGAAGCCCACCAGCAAGCCGCCGGAATGCTCCACAATCGGGCGTTTGATCACCGAAGGATTCTTCGCCAACACCGCCGGAGCGCCACCATCGGCAATCGCCGCCTTCTGCGCATCGTCCAGCTTGCGATAGGTCGTCCCCGCACGGTTCACCACTTTGTCCAGCCCCGCCTGTTCAATCCAGCCCGCAATCCGCGCCGGATCAGTGCCCTGCTTTTTGTAATCATGGAACGTGTAGGCAAGACCGCTGGCATCAAGCCACGTGCGGGCTTTTTTGACTGTGTCGCAATTGGGGATGCCGTAAACCGTGATGCTCATGGGGTCTGCCTGTTGAAGTGGTGCACGCGCGAAGGGGTGCCTGCGTAGAGTGTGTAGCTTTCGTAGTAGTCGGTGCGGCCTTTGGCTTGCATTTCGGCGTGTTCGGCCACGCGCCGCCAGCCAAGGGCTGCTTCCATATCCGTCCATTCTGACAGGGCGATGACTTCGCCATCATCGGCCGTGTAGCTTTTGAAGCTGAGGAAACCGGGTTGCGCGTGGGCCAGCGTCTCCATCTGTGCCGCATCAGTGGCATAGGCGGCGGCATCGATATCGGCGCGTTTGCGGTTGCGGAAGACGACGAGGTACATGGGCGAAGCATAGCGTGTGCGGCCACCACCCCCAACCCCCTCCTTCAATCCTTCGATCCTTCGACAAACATCCTTCGACAAGCTCAGGATGAGCGGGGGGATTGGTCAAATTGAGCAGGAACAAAGGAATCCACCAAGTCCCGCTCATCCTGAGCTTGTCGAAGGATCACAAAGCAGCGGTTGTAGACTTTTGCGCGACATTGCGACAAAGCGCTTGCCCATGAGCCTGAACAGTTTTGGTCACGTATTCCGTTTCACCACCTGGGGCGAAAGCCACGGGCCGGCGCTGGGCGCCGTGGTTGATGGCTGCCCTCCCGGCCTTGCGATTTCGGAAGCGGATCTCCAGCCGTTTCTGGATGCGCGCCGCCCCGGCCAATCACGCTTTACCACGCAGCGGCAGGAGCCCGATCAGGTGCGCATCCTGTCGGGCGTGTTTGAAGGCAAGACCACCGGCACGCCGATGAGCCTGATGATCGAGAACGTCGACCAGCGTTCGAAGGACTATGGCGATGTCGCCAAGGCCTATCGCCCGGGGCACGCCGATTATGCCTATGACGCAAAGTACGGTTTCCGCGATTATCGCGGCGGCGGGCGATCATCGGCGCGCGAAACGGCAGCGCGGGTGGCCGCAGGCGGCGTGGCGCGGCTGGTGATTCCGGAAGTCACCATCCTCGGCTATGTCAGCGCGATTGGCGGCGATGCGATTGATATGGCGAACTTTGATGCCGCCGAAATCAGCAACAACCCATTCTTCTGCCCCGATGCCGCCGCCGCTATCCGCTGGGAAAAGCTGGTGGACGAAGCGCGCAAATCGGGATCATCGCTGGGCGCGGTGGTGGAATGCGTGGCCACGGGCGTGCCCGCTGGCTGGGGCGCGCCGCTCTATGCCAAGCTTGACGCCGAACTCGCCCATGCAATGATGGGCATCAACGCGGTGAAGGGCGTGGAGATCGGTGACGGCTTTGCCGCTGCGGCCAATACCGGCGAAGGCAATGCCGATCCGATGCGGCCGGGTGAGCACGCGCCCGAGTTTACCGCCAACCATGCAGGCGGCATCGCGGGCGGCATCTCCACCGGACAGCCGGTGCTGGTCCGCGTGGCGTTCAAACCGACCTCCTCTATTCTCACCCCCATGCCCACGATCACCCGTGAGGGCGAGGCCACCGAATTGTTCACCAAGGGCCGCCACGATCCATGCGTGGGGATTCGCGGGGTGCCGGTGGTCGAAGCGATGATGGCGCTGGTGCTGGCGGATCAAAAGCTGCTCCACCGCGCGCAGTGCGGGTAAGCTTCAGAAACGCCTCGCGCGCGCCTTTCCCCAACCGTCATGCTGAACTCGTTTCAGCATCCATTTCTCCCCACGCCCCTTCGGCGTGAATGGAGAGATGGTCCCTTCCGCCATAGGTAAAAGGGGTTCACGCAGAGGCGCGGAGAAGAAGTGGAGACGCGGAGAGGTGTTGCGCTTGCGGCAAAGCCTCTCATCAATCTTTGCCTTCCCCTTAACGCGATCGTTGATCGACAAAGGGGTCTGTCGGCCTCCACAATCTCTCCGCGTCCCGACTTCTTCTCTGCGTCTCTGCGTGAAACATTGCGGCCGTTGACGCATGCTCCGCCCGTTTGAATGGGTGGATAAGCGTTCAAGGTTTTCGGCGCGCCATGCCCAAGGCACAACCGCCGTGCCACAAAGGTGCTTTGAAGCGCTTGGGTTTCGCGTGAAAGGTCGTTAGTCTCATCCGCAACATTCTTGCGGGAGCATTCCTTTGGCCAAGCGCCTGACATTGTACATTCTGATCGGCATGGTGCTGGGCATCGTGGTCGGTTACGCGCTCAACACCAGCTATGCCAAGGGCGACGAGACATTGGCGTTCACCGCCGATACCCTGAAACTGCTGCCCGATGTGTTCCTGCGGCTGATCAAGATGATCGTCGCGCCGCTGGTGCTGGCCACCATCGTCACCGGCATTGCCAGCATGGGCGATAGCGCGGCATTGGGCCGGATTGGCGGGCGTTCGCTGGCGTGGTTCGTCACGTTCAGCTTCGTGTCGATCACGCTGGGCCTGATCATGGTCAACCTGCTCAAGCCCGGTGTCGGCCTTGAATTGACCCCCACCGGCGATCTGGGCGAACTGGCCACGGGCGATTTCACCTTCCGCCACTTTGTGCTGTCCGTCTTCCCCGCCAGCCCGATCGAGGCGATGGCCAAGAACGATATCCTGCAAGTGCTGGTGTTCTCGCTGTTTGCCGGCCTTGCCCTGTCTGCCGTGGGCGAAAAGGGTGCGCCACTGGTGCGCGGGGCCGAGGCTTTGGCGCAAGTGATGCTGACCGTCACCGGTTATGTCATGCGCTTTGCCCCGTTCGCGGTGTTTGGCGCGATCTCGTCAGTCATCGCACTGCGCGGGCTTGGCATCATCGTGACTTACGGCAAACTGGTCGGCTCGTTCTATCTGGCCATGCTGATCTTGTGGGCGATCCTGCTGGGGGCAGGCGCAATCTTCCTGCGCGGGCGCATCTTCACGCTGATCCGCTATATCCGCGAACCGCTGCTGCTGGCCTATTCCACCGCCAGCAGCGAAGCTGCGCTGCCCAAGCTGTTCGAACAGTTGGACCGGTTCGGCGTACCGCGCCGTATCTCGGGCTTTGTCCTGCCGCTGGGCTACAGCTTCAACCTTGACGGGTCGATGATCTACACCAGCTTTGCCGCGCTGTTCATCGCGCAGGCCTATGGAATCGATCTGCCGATCTCCAGCCAGATCGTGATGCTGCTGACGCTGATGGTCACGTCCAAGGGCATTGCAGGCGTACCGCGTGCCAGCCTTGTGGTGATTGCCGCAACGCTCAACCAGTTCGGCCTGCCGGTTGAAGGCATCGCACTGGTGCTGGGTGTTGATCACTTCCTCGATATGGGCCGCAGCGCCACCAACGTGGTGGGCAATGCCGTGGCCACATCGGTCATCACCAAGTGGGAGGGCATGTTGCAGCCGCCGCTGGACCCCGATGCCGAACCGCCCCACGCGCCTGCCCATACCGCCGCAGACGGGCGGGCAGGGCTGAACCTCGATCCGGTGAATTTCGAGGGTTGAGCCTTACTTCACCAGTTCAACCGGCGTAAACTGGCCCAATCCGCACGATCCACGGTTGATCGGGCCGGGACCGCCGGTGTTGGCAATAACCGTGATGATATCGACATTGCACACCTGGCTCAGCGATGTGGCATAAGAAAACGCGCGCTCAAAGCCGAGGCCATTGCAGCGGTTGGGCAGGGTGTTACGATACCAGCGGTTGCCGTTGGTCCGGAAATCGATGGTCCAGTCATCCCGCACGCGGCTTTCGCGGATTGACTGGATCGGCAGGCAGGTGACCGGCTCGCCCACCACTTTCACCGCTGGCGTGTTCGTACTGTGCCCATTGTTGCGTTGGCGTTCGCCACCTTGCGCGGCACATCCGGTCAACGCGGCGGCGATGATGAGGGGTAAGGTCATGCGCTTCATGTCATGCTCTCCTGCTTGTTGGCTGCACGCGGTTTCCTGGTCGCCGCAGCCGGTTTGGCCCCCTTCTCCAATACTTTGGCCTTGAACGCGCAAAGGTCAACCAGCCCGCAGTGCCAGCATTCGGGCGTGCGCGCTTTGCAGATGTAGCGGCCATGCAGGATCAGCCAGTGATGCGCGCCCACACGGAATGGCTGGGGCACTCGGCTTTCCAGCCCCTTCTCCACCGCCAGCACGGTTTTGCCCTTGGCAAGACCGGTGCGGTTTCCCACGCGGAAGATGTGCGTATCGACCGCGAACGTCTCTGCCCCGAACGCGCAATTCATCACGACATTGGCGGTCTTGCGGCCCACACCGGGCAGCGCGGTCAAGGCATCACGGTCCGCCGGAACCTCGCCGCCATGTTCGCGCACCAGAATTTCGGCCATGGCCATCACGTTTTTGGCCTTGGCATTGAACAGGCCGATGGTCTTGATATGGCTTTTGAGGCCATCCTCGCCCAGATCGAGCATATCCTGCGGCGTCTTCACTTGCGCAAACAGCTTGCGCGTCGCCTTGTTTACGCCAACGTCGGTCGCCTGTGCCGATAGCGTCACCGCCACCAGCAATTGATAGACATTGCCATATTCCAGCTCGGTTTCAGGCGCGGGATTTGCCTCGGCCAAGCGGCGGAAGAATTCGAAGACGTCCGCCTTCTTCATGTCACAGCCCCAGAACGTCCTGCATCGTGTAGCGCCCGGCCCCCCTGTCCTGCAGCCATTCCGCCGCGCGGACCGCGCCCTTGGCAAAGATGCCGCGATTTTCAGCCAAGTGCGAGAAGGTCAGGCGTTCATTGTCGGCCAGAAAGTGGACCGAATGATCGCCCGCCACGCTGCCACCACGCAAGGCAGCAAAGCCGATGGTGCCCGCCTTGCGCGCGCCGGTGATGCCATCGCGCCCGCGCACGGCTTCGTCTGCCAGATGTACCCCGCGTCCTTTGGCGGCAGCCTCGCCCAGCAGCAGCGCCGTGCCCGATGGCGCATCCACTTTCATGCGGTGGTGCGTTTCGACGATTTCGATGTCCCAATCCTCGCCCAGCCGCTGCGCCGCCTCTTTCACCAAGTGCGAAAGCAGCGTGACACCCAGCGAGGTATTGCCGGTTTGCAGCACAGGAATGCTGACCGCTGCGGCATCGACCAGCCAGTGGTGACGCTCTTCCAAACCGGTGGTGCCGATCACGATGGGAATGCCTGCATGGATCGCCGCATCCAGATTGAATTCGAGTGCGCCGGGGGCAGAGAAATCCACCAGAACGTCGCTTGCCTTGGCCAGAGCTAGCGGATCGCCGCCCTTGTCGATCCCGCCGGCAAAGTCATGCCCTGCTGCAACAATGGCAGCCTGCAAGGCATTGCCCATTCGTCCGGCGCTACCGATAATTCCGATTCGTGTTACGTCTTTGGTCATTGCCTGCCCCTTGGTCGCTGTGCTTCATGGTCCCGATGCAACACCTGCGCAATATCGTGATCCTCACCGGGGCGGGAATTTCCGCCGAATCGGGCATTGATACCTTCCGCAGTGAAGGAGGCCTTTGGGAACAGCACCGCGTTGAGGACGTGGCGACGCCCGAGGCCTTTGCCCGCGATCCCGACCTTGTCCTGCGGTTTTACGATATGCGGCGTGAGGCGATCCAGACCAAACTGCCCAACCCCGCCCATGTCGCGCTGGCCCGTTTGGACCGCGAATGGCCCAAACGCGCTGGCGGCGAGGTGCTGATCGTCACCCAGAACGTGGATGACCTTCACGAGCGGGGCGGCGCGCTGAACGTCCTGCACATGCATGGCGAACACCTGAACGCATGGTGCAGCGCCTGTGACGCCCGCCATCGCTGGACCGGCCCGCTGATTCACCGCCCGCCCTGCCCATCGTGCGATGAACCGGCACTACGGCCCGACATCGTGTGGTTTGGCGAAATGCCCTACCGGATGGATGACATTTACAGCGCGCTATCGGGCGCAGACCTGTTCGTATCCATAGGCACTTCAGGCGCGGTTTACCCTGCGGGCGGACTGGTGCGCCGCGCGCGCGATCTGGGCGCGCAAACGCTTGAGTTGAACCTCGAACGCAGCAAAGGTTCGGCGTGGTTCCACGAAACGCGGCTGGGGCCTGCCAGCGAGATCGTGCCTGCGTGGGTTGATGAATTGCTTGGTTCTTGAAACTAAGACATTTGTTTCACGCAGAGACAGCAGAGCAGCAAGGCAGCGCCGCAAAGTTATTCAGGCGTCCGTCTCCCTGAATTTGTTTGCCACTTATCCCCTCCCAAAACCCCGTCATGCTGAACTCGTTTCAGCATCCATCTCTCCACAAGAATCGTCGGTTTGAATGAAGAACTGGACCCTTCCGCCAAAGTTAAAAGGGTTCGCGCAAAGACGCAGAGAAAAAGTGGAGGCGCGGAGGGGTGGTGTTGACGGCGAAGCTGCTTTCCAAGGCTGGCCAAACCTTATTGTGCATGGCCGGATTTTTGGGAGGCCTTGCGGCCAAGACTGACGGCTCTGCGTCTCCACTCCTTCTCTGCGAACTCTGCGCGAAACCCTTTATAAAGCCTCGCCACACCCGCCACATGCCGCATCCTTCGCAATCCGCATCGTCCGCAATCCCGGCTTGAGGCCATCGAGCACATGCAACTGGCCCCATTGCGGATCGCCCAGCGTGCTGACGCCTTCCAGCAGCACGCGCATCGCGGCCATCGCCCCGAAAGCGCCCACCATGCCGACCATTGCGCCCAGCACACCCAGATCGGCGCAAGTATCGCAGTCCTCGGCATCAAAGGCATCGCCGACAAAGCAGCGATAGCAGGCATGGTCTGCGCGGTGTCCGGAAAAGTTGGCCACTTGCCCCTGAAACCGGCCGAGCGCAGCTGATGTCAGCGGTATGCCTGCCGCCACGCACGCGTCCGAAACTGCCAGCCGCGTGGCGAAGTTATCGCAACCGTCCAGCACCACGTCCACGCCCGCAATCAGGCTGGCGGCATTGGCACGGGTGATTCGGGTGACGTGGTGCGTGACCGTCAGCGCCGGATCAAACCGCGCGGCCCATGCTGCGGCGGCAGTGGCCTTGGGCTGGCCGATATCGGCCTCGGTATAGATCGTCTGGCGTTGAAGGTTGCTCGCCTCGACCACGTCATCATCGATGAGGGTCAGGCGGCCGATGCCTGCTCCGGCAAGGTATTGCAGCGCGGGCGAACCGATCCCGCCCATGCCCACCAGCACGACATGGCTGGCCGCCAGCCTCGCCTGCCCCACTGCGCCCACTTCAGGCAGGACAATGTGGCGGGCGAAGCGGTCTAGGCGGTCTGGATTCATGCGTTGCAGTTAGGGGCTGCGGCGGCAAAGAGGAAGGGGTTCACGCAGAGGCGCAGAGAAGAAGTGGAGGCGCAGGGGGGCTTCTCTAAGCACGACAACCACGCCACTATCGAATGATACGGAAGAACCCGACTCCAGTATTTGACCTTGGCTCGGCCAAAGCCTCAAGCATGGCGCGTGTCATGACAATTTCATTTTTCCGATCCGATCGCTGCTTCCGGTAGGCTTGCTGCGTACCTTGCCAACACAAGTACATAGACAAGCGTAAAGAACCACGCTCGCCCTTCTGGATCAGGCCTCGTCGCTGTAATTCAAGCAACGACTTTGTCACTGCTGACCTTGTACCGCCAATACAAATGGCAATTTCGTCATGCGTTGCCAAAGTCCACTCGGTGGGGTGAAGATTACCCAGTGACCACCAAAGAACCGCCGAGGTAGTAGGTGTCATGCGTGTACGGGCCAAGGCCTTCGCGGCATCGATGAAAAGTGCCGAAAAATCGCGATTGTAAAGATCCGAAACTTCACCCATCCCGTCTGCTTCCTCAGCGTCTCTGCGCGAAACCCCCTTAATCTTCCAACTGGCGCAACAAGGTCCGCACATCGCCGTCCATATCGGCATCGCGGGTGCGCAGTTCTTCGATCAGGCGCACGGCGTGAATCACCGTCGAGTGATCGCGGCCACCGAACTTGCGCCCGATTTCGGGGTAGGAACGCGGGGTGAGCACTTTGGCGAGGTACATCGCCACCTGACGGGGCCGCACAACCGCGCGGGCGCGGCGTTTGGAGGCCATTTCGGTGCGGTCAACACGGTAGAACTGGCACACCGTCCGCTGGATTTCGTCAATCGTGATGCGGCGGCGATTGGCCGAGAGGATATCGGTCAACTGCTCTTCGGCCAGTTGCAGCGATACCGGCTGGCCGGTGAGCTGGGCATAGGCGATCAGCTTGTTCAAGCCGCCCACCAGTTCGCGCACATTGCGGTTGATCGTGCGGGCAAGGAATTCGATCACATCGGACGGCACTTGCGTGCTGCCAAAGCGCACGAGGCGGTGTTCGAGGATCTTGCGGCGCAGTTCGATATCGGCAGGCTGGATATCGG
>JADYXV010000055.1 GCA_020853995.1 Novosphingobium sp. | reverse complement strand
TCCATGTCGATCACTCCCGATACCCCTGACTGGTCCGCCAGAGGTGGGTTCAAACATGGGTCAATTCTCAATGGAAATTTATGCCCCTACCGGGTCAATTCTCAGCGGAAATCTACACCATCGTCACGCTTGAAGCCGGTGAGGATGTGCTTGTCTGCACAATCAACGCCAGCGCCGCAGGCCAGCGTGACGGTTTGAAAGGCGCGCTGGAACGGCACATCGACCGCTTCGCCTTCCGCGAAGTGCCCTTGGCTTATAACTGGGCCGATGCATGATCGAGCCCAGCGCTTTTTTTGCGCAAGCAGACGCTTATTTCCGTTGTCATCTCGATGGCGATCAGCGCCGCTTTTTTCATGATAGTTTTTCGCAGTGACAATCCCGTTGCAGTCTGGGCGCCTGACAATCTGGCATTCGATTTTCTGCCGCAATCGGGGGCCGCAGGGTTCATGGCTGCTCTGATGCCCGCATTGCAGGCCCGTGCCGCCATCGCCAAGGAACATTCGTATGGCGCAGCGCCGGCCATCACATCGATCGTGATCCGTGCGTTGGCACTAACCGTGATTGCTTTGATACTTGCCGGCTGCGTCATCGTCCTGTTGAAAGCCAGCGGCATCACGGTTTTCCCCCGCAGCACCGCTTTTGCCATCAAAGTCGCCTATGGTGCGCTATTGGGGCTGATCATAACGCCTCCCGCACTGCGCGCTGTATTGCCGAAAGGATAAGACATGCCCCGTCAATTCATTGACCTGTCGATCTATCTCGAAAACGACGTGGTCACCGATCCGCCATTCCTGCGCCCGAAAATCACCTATCAGCAGCATGCGGAAACCCTGCCGGAACTGGGCCATTTCTTTCCCGGGGTCACGGCAGATCAAACCCCGGATGGCGCAGGCTTTGCCGCCGCCGAATGGGTGACACTGACCACGCACAACGGCACGCACCTTGACGCGCCCTGGCACTTCCACCCCACCATGGACGGCGGCAAACGTGCCATCACGATTGATGAAGTGCCGCTGGAATGGTGCTTCAACCCCGGTGTGAAATTTGATTTCCGGCACTTTGATCATGGCTATGTCGCCACGGCCGCTGATGTAGAGGCGGAACTGGCGCGGATCGGCCATGATCTGCAACCGTTTGATATAGTGCTGGTCAATACCGCCGCCGGCCTTGCTGTCGGCAACCCTGATTATGTCAACATCGGCTGCGGGATGGGCTATGAAGCGACGATGTACCTTCTGGAACGCGGCATCCGCGTGACCGGAACCGACGCATGGAGCTGGGACGCCCCGTTCAGCTATACCGCCAAGAAAGTCGCCGAGACCGGCGACAACTCGCTGATATGGGAAGGCCACAAAGCGGGACGCGACATTGGCTATTGTCACCTCGAAAAGCTGCACAACCTTGAAAGCCTTCCTTCGCACGGCTTCACCGTCAGTTGCTTCCCGCACAAGATCCGTGGTGCATCGGCAGGCTGGACGCGTGCTGTCGCAATCATTGAAGACTGACCGTGCTTCCTGATCCCCGCTGCCTGACAGGCCAAACGGCCATCGTCACCGGATCGACACGGGGGATCGGGCTTGGCATTGCGCAGGCGCTGGCAAGAGCGGGCGCAAGCGTTGTGGTTTCCAGCGAAGATGCCGACGCTGTGAGGTCCACAGCTGCTATGCTGTGCGATGAAGGCCACGTCGCGCACGGCATCTCATGCGATGTCAGCCATGCCCCCGACATGCAAGGGCTGGTGGATGGCACAATGGCGCGGTTTGGCAGCGTGGACATTCTTGTGTGCAATGCAGGGATTACCGGTACGGCAGGAAGCTGGTCGCTCGACGATTTCGACCGGGTGATGGCAATCAACTTGCGCTCCATCGTTGCGCTTACCAGCCTTGCCCTTCCCTACATGGCGGCGCGCGGCGGCGGCAGCGCTATCTTGATGTCCAGCCTTTCTGCAATGCGCGGCAATGGCGCGATCAATGCATACGCGCTGGCCAAGGCCGGTGTTGCGCAACTCGCGCGGAATCTGGCAGTACAATGGGGCCCGCAAAATGTGCGGGTCAACGCCCTCGCGCCCGGCCTGATCCAGACACCTCTTTCCGCACCGCTGATGGCGGACAAAGAGTTTATGGCGCGGCGCATGCAGATGACCCCACTTCGCCGCGTTGGCACCGTAACAGACGTTGCCGCCGCCTGCCTGTTCCTCGCATCACCGGCCAGCAGCTTCATCACTGGCCAGCAAATTGCCGTTGATGGCGGGACGTCAATCACTGATGGCAGCTGACAGCCTTCCCCACGTACTTGTTACCGGCGCTGGCGGATTTGTCGGCAAAGCGCTGGTGCGCGCGCTGTCCAACCGTCACAGCGTAACGGCCACAGACAGCACGGCGCTGGACTTTTCTGATATGCCCGATGTCGTGGCGATCACGGGTAATCTTGAAGATCCCGACCTGATCGCCGCCATTACCGCAAAACCTTGCGCAGCTCTCATTCATCTGGCCACCGTGCCGGGCGGAGCAGCCGAAGCTGATCCTGCTCTCGCCGCCCGGATAAACGTCGGGGCAAGCATGGCTCTGATCGATGCTGCCGCCGCGCACGGTAACTGTCCCCGTGTCATCTTTGCCAGCAGCATTGCCGTGTTTGGCGATCCGTTACCCGACCATGTCGATGACGAAACGCCGCTCAAGCCGATGCTACGATATGGCGCTCACAAAGCCATGGTCGAGGAATGGATCGCAACAATGACGCGGCGCGGAGTCATTAGTGGCCTGTCGTTACGCCTACCCGGTATCGTTGCGCGCCCGCTCGCCCCTTCCGGCATGAAATCAGCCTTCCTCAGCAACGTGTTTCACGCATTGCAAGCCGGTGCCCCCATAACCTTGCCGGTTTCCCCTCAAGCCAGTTGCTGGTTACTTTCGCGACATGTCCTTGTCGGGCAATTGCAACACGCGCTGCGTCTGACAGACGATCCGGCAGATGCGCGCCTGACTTTACCGGCGCTGCGGGTGATCATGGGCGACCTGGTTGCCGAGATTGCCCGGCAAACCGGTACCGATAGCACCTTGGCAAGCTACATGCCCGATCCTGCGATTGAAGCTGCATTTGGCAACCAGCCCCCACTTTCAACGCCCCGCGCCGATGGACTGCGCTTTCACCATGACGGTAGTCTTGAGGTGCTTGTCGCCCACGCACTGGCCGAGCTTTGACCTTTTGAAAGGATAGCCCATGAAACTTGCCACACAGGACAATGGATCACCCGATGGCACACTGATCGTAGTCAGCGCCGACGGTACCCGTTTCCTGAGCGCCACCGCGATCGCCAGCACTATGCAGATGGCGCTTGATAACTGGCCTTCCGCAGAACCAGCCTTGCGCACCCTGGCTGCCAGATTGGCAGAGGGCGAAGGTGAAAGCGCAACAGGTTTCCAATATGCAGCACCATTGCCGCGTGCGTGGCAGTGGCTGGATGGTTCAGCCTTCCGCAGCCATGGCGAACTGATGGAAACGCTGTTCGGCACAGAACCACCACCAGCGGGTCGCCCACTGATGTATCAGGGCCTGTCGAACCAGTTTCTGTCGGCTACCGCGGACGTGCCATTGCCGCGGGAGGAAGACGGCATCGATTTCGAAGGTGAATACGGCATTATAACCGATGCCGTACCCATGGGCGTCACCCCGACGCAGGCCATGGAACACATCAAGCTGATTGTGCAGATAAATGACTGGTCGCTACGCGCATTGGCACCTGTTGAGATGAAAACCGGCTTCGGTTGGGTACAAGCCAAGCCTGCCTGTTCAGTTGCACCGTTTGCGGTAACGCCTGACGTACTTGGTGACGCATGGTGCGATGGCCGTGTCCATTTGCCACTCAGCGTCGACTGGAACGGCAAACGCTTTGGCGATGCATTGGGCGGCGTCATGGAGTTCGGCTTCCATGAACTTGTCGCACACGCAGCCAGCACGCGATCGCTATGCGCCGGAACGATCATAGGATCAGGAACGGTATCTAACAGCAATTTCCGGGAAATCGGATCATCTTGCATCGCTGAACGGCGTGGAATCGAAATGCTCGACGAGGGTAGCGCACGCACAAGCTACATGCATTTTGGCGACACTGTACGGATGGAAGCACGGCTTTCGGACGGAAGCTTGTTGTTCGGCGCTATCAACCAGAAGGTCATAAAGGCATGAAC
>JADYXV010000054.1 GCA_020853995.1 Novosphingobium sp. | reverse complement strand
TTCACCAGCGCATCCAGCCGCCCGTACTTTTCCTGTACCAGCGCCGCCACCGCCTGCCAATCGGCCTGACTTGTCACGTCATGCTGCACGTAATGGTCCGCACCTTCGATATCGGCTGAAGGGGCCATGTCGGTGGCGATCACCACGGCATTGGCGGCCTTCATCGCCTTCACCAGTTCGCGGCCAATCCCGCCAGCCGCACCGGTGACGACAGCCACCACATTGTCCAAAGCGATTGTCATTGCGCGGTATATCCCCCGTCGATCACCAGTTCGGTGCCGGTCATGTAGCTGGAATCTTCAGATGCCAGGAAGAACGCGGCTGATGCCAGTTCCTCCGGCTGGGCCAGCCGCCCGATCGGCGTCATGCCCACCACGCCAGCCACCAGATCATCGGGCTTTTCTGCAAAGCCCTGATCGACCCAGCGCTGGAAGCCCGCCTTCAACAACGGCGTTTCAACAAAGCCGGGGTGCAGCGAATTGGCGCGGATCGGCATCTTCTTTTGCGCAAATTCAATCGCGATGCCCTTGGTGAACAGCCGCACCGCGCCCTTGCTGGCGTTGTAGGCGGAAACCTCGTTCATCCCCACCAGCCCCATGATCGAGCTGACATTGATGATCGATGATCCACCGCGAAACTCGGTGCCGCTTTGCGCCATAAGCGGCACGAAATGCTTGGTACCAAGGAACACGCCGTCAACGTTGATCGACATGATCCGCCGCCAGCCATCCATCGAAAGCTCTTCAACCGGGCCGGTCAGATCGATGCCTGCATTGTTCACAAGGATGTGGCACTTGCCATGCCGTTCCTTGACCAGCGCAACCGCGCGTTCCCAGTCTTCTTCCTTGGCCACGTTCGCGCTGATATAGCTGGCGGCCTGCCCCAGCTGTGCCATCACATCGCGCACCGTATCGCTATCTTCAGCATCAAGGTCTGACAGCACCACTTCGGCACCCTCGGCCAGAAACCGCTGGGCACAAGCAAGGCCGATCCCGCGAAGACCGCCCGATACGAAGGCAACGCGGCCCTTCAGCCGTTGTGCAGATAATTCCATAATGCTCAAACCCCCATCATTCCGGCGGTCGTCGCGCCATCGATTGCGTATTCCGCGCCGGAAATGAACCCGGCCTCGTCACTGGAAAGATAGGCGACCAGCCCCGCCACTTCATTGAGTTGCGCCATGCGCTTCAGCGGAGCCATGCCTTCATACATCGCGCGCGCTGCTGCAGGATCGGGCTGTGCGTTCATGATCTGCTGGATCAGCGGCGTTTCCACCACGCCGGGCAAAATCGCATTGACGCGGATCTTGTAGCCCTGCTGCCCGCAATGCACCGCGGCTGATTTGGCCAGCGCGCAAACTGCCGCCTTGGTGACGGAATAGGTCACGTAATTACCCAGGGGCCGCGTGGCGTTCATCGATGAATTGTTGATGATCGAACCGGCAGGGCCTTCGGGATTGCGCTTCATGCCCAGAATCGCGTTCTGTACGGTCAGCATCACGCCGGTCTGGTTGACCGCCACGACATTGTCCCAGCCTTCGATCCCCACATCCTCGATGCTGCCATCGCCGCTTTCGGTACCCGCATTGGCAAAGGCAATGTCCAACCGGCCTTCGGTGGCGATGATTTCATCGATCAATGGTGCCCAGGCGGCTGCATCCTGCACACGGTGCTTGCGAAAGACCGCGCCGGTTTCTGCCACCAATGCAGCGGCAGCCTCTTCCTTCGATCCGGTGAACCAAACCTTGGCACCTTCGGCGGTCAGCCGCGCAACGGTGGCTGCGCCGATGCCGGTGGTGCCGCCGGTGACAAGCGCGACTTTGCCTTCAAGTCTTTTTGACACTGTTCTCTCCCGCGAGAATCCGTAAGAAATTATGGATAGAGTGGTTACGCCTGCCGCGCCCATGTGCAACCTATGCTTTCAGCAAGGTGACTCGGGCGCGCGGGTGGGACAAAACCGGCAGCATTGCCCGAGATGCGGGCGTGAATCGTGGGTGAGGAAACGAAAATGGCTGACAGCGATCCCAATATGGGTGGCGGAAAAGCACGTTGCGAGGCAATCAGCTGGCAGGACCTGCTGGCGCAGGATTCGCGCCCCGCACCTGCCATCCTGACCGAGGAAAGCTACGAATACCGTGGCTCTGAACCGTTGGACGCAGCCCGCTATACCAGCGAGGACTTTGCCCGTCTGGAACGCGAAAAGATGTGGCCCCACGTCTGGCAATTTGTCGCGCGCGAAGAGGACATTCCCGAAGCGGGGGATTACACCGTGTTTGAAAACGCGGGCCGGTCATGGCTGATCAGCCGTCAGGAAGATGGCAGCGTCAAGGCCATGCACAACGTGTGCCTGCACCGTGGCCGCAAATTGCGCACCGAAGATGGTACGGCTGATAAATTCACCTGCCCGTTCCACGGCTTTGCCTGGAACAAGGACGGCAGTTTTGATGGCATGCCCTGTTCTTGGGACTTCAAGCACTTGTCGGCTGAAAAGATGTCCCTGCCGCAAGCCGAAGTCGGCCGCTGGGCAGGCTATATCTTCCTGCGCGAAGAAGCGGGCGGCCCCAGCCTTGAAGAATACCTTGCCCCCCTGCCCGACTTTTTCAAACGCTGGCGGCATGAAGAATGCACCACGGTCATCTGGGTGGCCAAAGAAGTTCCGGCCAACTGGAAAGTCACCGCAGAAGCCTTCATGGAAGCGTGGCACACGGTCGTCACGCACCCGCAATTGCTGCCTTTCACCGGTGATGCCAACAGCGCCTACTGGATCTATGGCGACAATGTGAACGTCAATCACGTGCCGTTCGGGATCATGTCCCCGCACGTCGACCCAGATGGCAAGACGCAGCAGTGGATCGTTGACGAATTCTGCAAATACAATGGCCGCAGCGCTGACAATTATGATGCATCGGGCGATCCTTTCGCCGTCAGCGTACCCGAAGGCATGACGGCGCGCGCAGCCCTTGGTGCTGCGATGCGCGCAGGCTACACCGCGCAAACCGGCTATGACCACGATCACGCCACCGACGCCGAACTGCTGGACGGCCTTGTTTACAACGTGTTCCCCAACTTCGCGCCGTGGGGCGGCTTCATGCCGAACATCGTCTATCGCTGGCGTCCCGGAAAAACGCCTGACACCTGCCTGATGGAAGTGCGCATCCTTGCCCGCGTCAAAAAGGGCGATCCCATGCCGCATGGCGTGCCCATGAAGCTGTTGTCCAACGACCAGAAGTGGACCGATGCGCCCGAACTTGGCGTGTTGGGCCACGTCTTCGAACAGGACATGGACAACCTGCCCTCTGTGCAGGACGGCCTCCACGCCTCGAAAACCGGCCAGATCAACCTTGGCGATTATCAGGAAATCCGCATTCGCCAGTTCCACCAGACGCTGGACAAATACATCAACGCAGAGGCTGCTGAATGACCGATACGTTGCATCCCCCCCGCATCAACTGCGTGTTCATCTGTGGCGGCGTGTGGCACGACATGGACTTCGCACGGCTTGAACTGCTCAAGCTGCTGGCCGAAGACCCATCCGTGCGCACCCGCGTGTTCGAGGATTACGAGAACATCGCGGCCATCGAAGCGGCAGACATCCTCATCACCTATACGTGCGATGTCACCCCTTCGCTGAAAGCACAGGAAGCCTTGCGGGCATGGCTGGAAAAGGGCGGGCGCTGGTATGCGCTCCACGGCACCAATTCGGTGCTGCGCCTGCTGTCAGAAGGGCCGAACAAAGGCCTGTGGGATGCGCCGCGCTGGGCACCCTTGATGATGGACATGCTCGGCAGCCAGTTCATCAGCCACCCGCCCATCGCGCCCTATACCGTCACCGTGGCCGATCCCGATCATCCGCTCACGCAGGGGATCGAACCGTTCGAAACTACGGACGAATTGTACCACATGGAATGCCACGGGCACTTGCACGTCCTGCTGGAAACCGAATGCACAGTTGAAGGCACCGGCTTTGTCGAGGCCGCAGACGCCATCGGCACCCATCCCGTCATGTACCTGAAGGATCACGGCGCAGGTGCGGTGCTTTATAACACGCTGGGCCATTGCCGCGGCCACTATGATCTTCAACCCATGCTGGACTGGTGGCCAACGGTGGATCGCTGCGCATGGGATCTGCCGGTGTTCTACGACCTGCTCCGGCGCGGAATAGCATGGCTGAAAGACCGCCCCACAAAATCCTGATACTTCCCCCCTCCCGCTTGCGGGAGGGGTCGGGGGTGGGCCTTCGGCCTATACGCCCCCCTCAGGCCCCTTTGGCAAAGCGGTCCAGCGCCACTTCGGGATCATCGGGCCAGCGCGAAATGGCCAGCAGGCGTTTGTGGCCTGAACCGATGAACAGTTCATCGGTGACGCCCATACCGCCGTGGAACTGGATCATCTCGTGCCCCAGTTCCACCGCCGCCGGCGCAACAAACGCGCGCAGGCCAAACACGGCCGAGGCAAAGCGGTCTGATCCCGCAGACACGATGGCAAGGTTGAGCAGCGCGCGTGCCTGTTCGATCACGGCATATTGCGCGGCCATGCGGTGCTGGATCGCCTGAAAGCTGCCCAGCGTCACGCCGAACTGTTCGCGCGTCCGCAAATAATCCAGCGTTGCATCAAACAGGCACTGCATGATGCCCATCGCTTCTGCAGAGCGCGCCAGCGAGGCCAGCAGATCATTCTCGGCAAGGTCAGCCAGCGATCCGCCAAGACGGACAGCCGGTACAGCGGTCAGCGTCAAAGACACCGCAACCGTTCCATCCACCATGCGCCACGGATTGACCGACAGCCCGGGCGCATCAGCGGCGACAAAGTACATTGCCACGCCATCGGCGCTGGCAGGAGCGCCGCTTTCACGCACTGAAACGATATAGCCGTCCACCCCGGAACCTGCCGGTACGCAAGACTTTGCACCGGTCAGCGCGCCATTGGCATCAACGCCGGTTTCGACAAAGGTCCGCCCCCCGCGCGCGCGATGTTCGGCATGGGCCAGTGCGATGCGGCGGCTGCCCATCGCCAGCGCTTCCATCCACGCAGCCTTGATGTCATCGGGCGCCACCCGTTCAAACAGGCGCGCGGCCACCATCACGTTTTCGATCAACGGTTCAACCACAAGCCCTGCGCCCAGGGCTTCAAACACCGTGGCAATGGCCGTGGCGTCAAGCGACATGCCGCCGCTCTCTTCGGTCAACGGCGCAGCAATCAGCCCCAATTCGCCAAGCATTGCCCACATCTCGGGCGAAAAGCCATTTGCGCCGTTCAGGTAACCGCGACGGGAATCAAAGTCGTAATTATCGGCAACGAAGCGCTCGGCCAAAGCCTTCAGCATTTCTTCGTCTTCGTTCAGGTCAAAATTCACGCAACCTCTCCTCCGAGGCAACCCTTACCACTGTCCAAGGCCCCGCCACGCTGCGCAAAAGACTAGGCAATTAGTTAATCGCAGCGTTGTTTAGCAAGCCCGCGACCGGTATGAGTACGGCAATAAGAACAGGAGAGGTTTGTGCAACTTTCAGTCGAAGCCATCGACGCGGTCCGGATCGTCAGTCCCAAGGACGTGCGCCCTGCGGCCGAGGAACTGCACAAAATCGCCATGGCAGCGGGGCTGCGCGCCGCCCCTGCCCACGATATTGCTGACAAACGGACGCCGGTTGATGCCGATGGCAACATCCTGGCGCGCGATGTGTTTGGCTGGAACGATGAAAAAGTGTGGTGGCGCAATTCGCGCATCGCGCTCGATTCGCCCATCACATCGGCCTGCCGGTTTGAAAGCGAACCGTTCTGGGTGAATGCCAGCGGTTTTCACACCCGCCAGCCCAATCATTACCTGACCGCCATTGACCTGACGAACTTTGAAACCCGCGCGATGACGCGCAGCGCCATCGTTGTGCCGGTACACTTGCCGTTCGGGCAGATCGGCGCGGTCAGCTTCAACCCGCTGGATTCGTCGATCACCGAACTGGACGACTTGTTCCTTGAAATGGGCGATGCGCTGGGCATTTATGCGCGCACGTTTATCGCCAGCTATGTCCACGCGATGGGTTCGGCCCAAGCCCTGCCATCAGGATCGCGCCTGTCCAAACGCGAAGTGGAATGTCTGCGCTGGGCCGCAATCGGCAAGACCGACCTCGAAATCTCGATGATCATGAGCCGCAGCCGCGCCACGGTGCGCTTCCACATCCACAACGCCTCAATGAAGCTGAACGCGGTCAACCGCAGCCAGACCGTGTTCAAGGCCGCCCAGCTTGGCTACATTTCGCTCGCCACCTGATCTGCCCCCCCGGTCTTTGACCTTGAGGCGATCTTTGGCCTTGCGGCGAACCGGCGCGTTCGCGTCCTTAATCTGTCATACTGGTAAAAGGGACAACCCTAGCGTTTTGCAGAGTCGGCAAAGTGGCATTTCAGGTGGCTTAAGGGGACAACTAAAGAATCGCAGTTGATCGGGAGAGTAATGCAGACCACCGGGCACGCCATTGCAGACGGATTGTTCACCGATGAGGCCCAACCCCGGCTGATCGGCGGACAAGACCTTGAGAGCGGGCGGATCGTCTTTCCGTGCCCCCCCGGTGACCGGTTTGCCCCCATCCCGTTGTCCCGCACCGGCACGTTGTGGTCCTACACTATCCAGCGCTATCGCCCCAAATCGCCGCCTTACGCCGGTCCCGAAGCCTTCCGCCCTTGGCCGGTCGGCTATGTCGAACTGCCGGGACAGGTCATCGTCGAAGCGCGCCTCGCCAATGTCGATTTTGACGCCATCAAGATCGGTATGCCGCTGGAGATGATCCTGATCCCGCTCGATCCCGATGCGGCAGAGCCGGTCTGGATTTACGCCTTTCAACCCATCGGAGCCAGCGCATGAGCGGGGACGTCTGCATTGTCGGCATCGGCATTCACCCCTTTGGCCGCACCGATGGCCTTTCGGGTCTTGATCAGGGCGTCGTCGCTGTCCGCTCGGCGCTGGCCGACGCTGGCATAGAATGGCCCGATGTCCAGTTTGCCTATGGCGGGTCGGATTCGGCGGGCAATCCTGATACGATGGTCGAACGGCTCGGCCTGACGGGCGTGCAGTTCATCAACGTGCGCAATGGCTGCGCGGCGGGTGGCTCTGCCCTGTT
>JADYXV010000053.1 GCA_020853995.1 Novosphingobium sp. | reverse complement strand
CCCTTGCGGGATGATGCAGAAGGTGCAGGCATGATCGCAACCGTTCTGCACGGGGACGAAAGAGCGGGTGTGGCTTTCCGAGATACCTGCGGGCTTGGCATTGCCCTGCGTCCAATGACGGACGAGCAGTTTCTCGGCATTGGGCACGACCGCATCAACTTCGGGCATTTGCGCAAAGCTGGCTTGTTCAATCGTGGCGGCACAGCCGGTGACGACAAGCCGTGCTTCGGGATGTTCGCGGCGCAACCGGCGGACGGCGCGGCGCGATTGGCGCACGGCTTCGGCCGTGACCGCGCAGGAATTGACCACGACTGTCGCGGGCGCATCTTGCAGCATCGCCCGGATCGTCTCGCTTTCCGCGATGTTTAACCGGCAGCCAAGAGATACAACCTGTGTGGTCATAGAGGGTATTCGGCGTCCTCGAACATCCCTTCGAAACTGAACGCTGCAGGGCCGGTCATTTCGATGTTGCCGCCTTCGGGCCAAGCGATGGTCAGCGGGCCGCCGGGAAGATCGACCCGGACGGTGCGGCCAGTCAACTTGCGACGGATTGCCGCAACTGCGGTGGCGCAAGCTCCGGTACCACATGCTCTGGTAAGGCCGACGCCGCGTTCCCACACGCGCAGGGCAAGGTGATCAGGTCCGACGCGGCTGGCGATGTTCACGTTGATGCGTTCAGGAAACAGCGGATCATTCTCGATCATCGGGCCAAGCCGCTCAAGATCAACCGCATCGACATCGGCCACGAAGAAAATGACGTGGGGATTGCCGACGTTGACGCCAACCGGATTTTCCAGTTCTTCCCAGCCGACCGGCATTTCCAGCGTGTCCATTGCATAGGCAACGGGAATTTCGTCCCATTTCAAACGCGGCGCGCCCATATCGACCGATACGCCCTGCGGGCTGGCGTCTGAGCGGATCAATCCGCCCAGCGTTTCTATGGTTTGTGTGCCGCCAAGCAGCAGGCCGACCGCGCGGCTGGCGTTGCCGCAAGCCTCGACTTCGCTGCCATCGTTATTGAAAATCCGCATGCGCACATTGGCGCGCAAGGACGGTTCGATCACGATCAACTGGTCGCAGCCTATGCCGGTGCGGCGGTCAGCCAACGCGGCGGCGCGACGGGGGGACATCGGCACAGCCATCTCGCGGGCGTCAATCACCACGAAGTCGTTGCCGAGACCATGCATTTTGCGGAAAGGAATGCGCATGCCGCGCGACATAAGCACTTAGCCCATGAAGGGCAATGCGCAGGCGGATAGTTTAGGCTGCCGCGGCTTGCTGGAACGGGTAAGTTGACGCCGATGGATCTATAGACAGTCCGCGAAGCATGTTTTGATTGGCAAGCATGGTGTGCACGCTTTGCGCGTCGCTTGGCTGGCCGTAGAGGTAACCTTGGCCCTTGAACGAGCCATACTTGCGCAATTCGTCCAGCACCGCAGAGGTTTCGATACCTTCTGCTGTAATCGGCAGGCCAAGGCCTTTGCCGAGCGAGGAAATCGCTCCGATGATGGTGGCGCTGTCCTTGTTGCTATCAAGGTTGGAAACGAAATAGCGGTCGATCTTGATCCTGTCGAACGGCAACGTGCGCAATTGGGCAAAGCTGGAATAGCCCGTCCCGAAGTCGTCCAGGCTGATGCGGATGCCCTGATTGCGCAAGCTGGTAATGAGCGTGCGTACCATGCCAATGTTTTCGTGCAGGCAGCTTTCAGTGATTTCAATATCAAGCCGGTGCGGCGGAAAGTTGGCTTCTTGCAAAAGCTTCAGCAACCGTTGCGCAAACCAGGGGTCGCGCAACTGGATGGGCGATATATTGACTGACAAGGTAAGGCGGGGGTCCCATTCGCGCGCATCGGAAAGGGCTTGGCGGATAAGGGATTCGGAAAGGTCGGATATCAGACCGATTTCCTCGGCCACAGGGATGAAAATATCAGGTGAAAGCAAGCCTCGACGCGGATTTTTCCAACGGGCGAGCATTTCAAAGCCGGTCAATTCTCCGCTGTCGAGATCGATCTGCTTTTCGTAATATGGCACGAACTCCCCGGCGGGAATGCCTTCGCGGATGCCGCGCTCCAGTTCGTTACGGTAACGCAGTTCCCTTTCCAGGCCGGCATCGAACCAGCGATAACCGTTCCGCCCGGACTTCTTGGCCTGATACATCGCAAGGTCCGCGTGATGTAGCAGTGCAGTAGCCAATTTTGCAGGCTCGGCGGTATGTTCAGTGGCGGTACTTGCCAGACCGACCGATGCGGTAACCTCGATTGACAAATGATCAATGACGATCGGGCGGGCTACCAACTGGTTGATGTGCAAAACCAACCGGTCAATCGCGGTCACATGGTCGGGGTCATAAATTGCCGCGCATGCAAATTCGTCTCCACCAAGGCGGGCCATGATGGATCCATCGGGCAAGGCCGAGCGGATCCGACGTGAGGCCTCCAAAAGCACTGCATCACCCGTCAGATGGCCGTGAACATCGTTTGATCTTTTGAAGTGATCAAGGTCGATGACAATCGCAACAACTTCGTGACCGGTCCGGCGTGCGCTTGTAATCATGGCTTGCAACGCCTCGTCCACGGTCAGGCGGTTGAGGCAGCCGGTGAGGGGGTCGGTTTGGGCAATGCTGCGGGACATTTCCTCGGCCTGGCGGCGCTGTCTTACTTCTGCGGTCAAATCCCTGTAGCGGCGGAAGCCGAACATCAGCAGCGCGACGTTGAGCAGCAAGGCTGCACTCAGCATCTGGTTGCGGGGCTGACCATGGCTGATCAATGCGGTGACAGCATCAGCAAGGGCAGAAGATCCGGTGGCGATGATCAGAACGATCATAGCGACAACGACGCCAAGGCCGATGATGTCCTTGTCAGCTTTGGCGATGGTATAGTGACCGTCACTGCGGTCTTGCGGCTTACTTGCCATTACCCCTGCTTCCGTTTTGCCCTGCAATCGTCTGCCGACGAATTGCCCTGTTACTGTTTTACCGCAAACGTGCTGAAGTTTTGGTTAATATGAGCTTTCCGTGCGATTCGGTGGGCGCCACTGACAGCTTTACTTGCCAGCGCGCGCAATCGCGGGTAAGAGCCGCGCAGCAGATGGGCTTTGCACGTCTGCGGATTCGACAACGGCCCCTGTTCAGGATGCCACACGCTGGTCGGCGAGGTTTCGCCCACCGGCGTTTTTCGCGTTATGCGAAATTGGCGGGCAGGCAAGGGCTTGATGATGGGAATTGTGCGTGTTCGATAGTCTGTCAGACCGGCTTGGAGGCGTCTTCGATCGCCTGCGTGGCCGTGGCGCGCTGAACGAAGAAGACGTGCGCGCAGCTATGCGCGAAGTGCGCATCGCGCTGCTCGAAGCAGACGTTGCACTGCCCGTCGTTCGCCGCTTTGTCGATAATGTTACCGAACTTGCCGTTGGCCAATCGGTGCTGCGTTCGGTCACGCCGGGCCAGCAGGTTGTCAAGATCGTCAATGATGCGCTGGTCGAAATGCTTGGCGGCGGCACGGCGGAACTCGATCTGGTGGCAGCGCCGCCGGTCGTGATCATGATGGTCGGTTTGCAGGGTTCGGGTAAAACCACCAGCACCGCCAAAATCGCCAAGCTGCTGAAAGAAAAGCACGGCAAGAAAGTCCTGATGGCCTCGCTGGACGTCAATCGTCCGGCGGCGCAGGAACAGCTCAAGGTTCTGGGTGAGCAGGCTGGCGTTGCTACGCTGCCGATCATCGTGGGTCAGTTGCCCGTTGATATCGCCACGCGCGCGGTGAACGCGGCCAAACTGCAAGCTGTTGACGTGCTGATGCTCGACACGGCGGGCCGTCTGCACGTCGATCAGGCCTTGATGGACGAGATGAAGGCGGTTTCGGCTGTCTCGGTCCCCAAGGAAACGCTGCTCGTCGTCGATTCGCTGACGGGCCAGGACGCGGTCAACGTCGCGCAATCCTTCGCGGGCGAAGTTAATCTTACCGGCATCGTGCTGACCCGTATGGACGGCGATGCGCGCGGTGGTGCGGCACTTTCGATGCGTGCGGTCACAGGCAAGCCGATCAAGTTTGCCGGCACCGGCGAAAAGCTTGACGCGATTGAGCCGTTCCACCCTGAACGTGTTGCTGGCCGAATCCTTGGCATGGGCGACATTGTCTCCATCGTCGAAAAGGCGGCGGCGACCATTCAGGTTGAAGATGCCGAAAAGCTTGCCGCGCGCATGTCCAAAGGTCAGTTCGACATGAACGACCTGCGCACGCAATTGCGGCAGATGCAGAATATGGGCGGGCTTGGCGCATTGGCGGGCATGATGCCCGGCATGAAGAAGGCCAAGGCCGCAATGGCGCAATCCGGGATGGATGACCGCGTGCTGCTGCGCATGGACGCGATCATCGGTTCGATGACGCCGAAAGAGCGTGAAAAGCCCGAACTGCTCAACGCCAAGCGCAAGATCCGCGTGGCAAAGGGTTCCGGCACGCAAGTGCAGGACGTGAACAAGCTTCTGAAAATGCATCAGGAAATGGCCAAGGCCATGAAGCAGATCAAGAAGATGGGTGGCCTCAAGGGCTTGGGTGCATTGTTCGGCAAGGGCGGCCTTGGTGCCGCCATGCCGGGTTTGGACCAGCAAATGGGTCCGGGTGGGCTTGGTGGTGGAATGGGCGGCGGTATGGGCGGATTGCCCGGTCTGGGTTCGAGTGGCTTGCCATCCAACCTGAACGACCTGCTCAAGAAGCGCTGAATTTTTTGAAGTTTCGATTACTTAAGTTTCGCTGAAAGGTTGATCTAATGTCTGTTTCTCTTCGTCTTTCGCGTGGTGGCTCAAAGAAGCGCCCGTACTACAAGGTTGTCGTCTCCAACAGCCGCGCCCCGCGCGATGGCAAGTATCTGGAGCAGGTCGGCACTTACAACCCGCTGCTCGCCAAGGACGATGAAAATCGCGTCCGTCTGATCGAAGATCGCGTGCGTTACTGGCTGGGCGTTGGCGCACAGCCAACCGACCGCGTTGCCCGTATGCTCGACAAGGCTGGCATCAAGGAACGCAAGGTTACGCTGAACCCGAACGCTGGCATCCCCGGCAAGAAGGCCACGGACCGCGCTGAAGACAAGGCCAAGAAGGCTGCTGAAGCCGCTGAAGCGGCAGCTGCTGCTGCTGCTGCACCGGTTGCTGAAGAAGCTCCGGCAGAAGCCGCTGCTGAAGAGCAGACGGAAGCCTGATCTTGTCGGACAAACCCGTCACGCTCGCTGCCATAACCGGCGCACACGGGGTGACGGGGGAAGTCCGCCTCAAGCT